>QHQU01000105.1 GCA_003219925.1 Verrucomicrobiota bacterium | reverse complement strand
CACTCCCAGTGCGATATTTGCGCTCCTTCCCGCGACCGGCCACCAGCAGCCGCATTTGTTGGTCGCGCAATTTCGCCATCGCAGCGATAGCGAAACGCAGTCCCTTTCGTTCCCAGCCCGAGCCAAGAAATAATACCGCGATTTCATCAGGGCCGATCCTCAACTGCGCGCGTGCCGCTGCACGTTTGCGCGGGGCCGGGCCGAAATCCGAAACGCGCACGCCATTGCGAATGAGATCAATCGCATCGTCGGCGAAGCCGTAGTGGCGGACAATTTCATTGCGCACCATTGCCGAGTTGGCGATAACGCGACGCGCCCCGCCATCGCCCAGCAACGCCTTTTCTAAACGCAAGAGGGCGTCATGCTTGGGATTAAAACGACGCACAATTTTCGTTAGCCTTGCCTCGAACTGCGCTTTGCGCTCGAGCCAGGCTCGATGAACCCCGTCGCCGGCGCGAAAAAAATCGCAGCGCCAGACCCGCTCCAGACTGACAAGGAGATCGCAATTTTTTCGCGGATCGATCCGTTCCAATTCATCCGCGAAAGCGATTGGCCCCTCTTCCTCAATTCGAATTATGCGGCCGGATGTCCATTCTTCCTGCGGCCAATCTTTAGTAGCAAAAAGGGTTGCCTCGTGACCGGCGGCCGCCAACGCGCCAGCGACGCGTCGCAAATATGCTTCCGCGCCGCCGCTGGGCGAAAAACCGCGCCGAACAAATCCAATGTTTAGTTTCTCGGAAGCCTTTACTTGCACGCGGTCAGCACAATAATTGTTCCTATGTCGGGCGAAACTCTAAACCCCACCGCGCCACCGCGCATTGCGCCCCGAGCACCCCGCTTACCGAAAAGTTTGCTTTATTCCATTTTCGCCCGCATTGGCGGCTGGGGACTCGACACCGATGCTTTTGAAACGTTGCGCGCATCGTATCGGGGCGGATTTTTGGGCAAAGCGATCGCCTACGACAATCGGCAAAACGAAATTCCGGCGTCGAAAATCCGATCCTTGCGCTGGCATCCGGTGCGGCTCCTTTCGTCGCTCGACCGACCTTATTATTATGGCGCGAAGAAAAAATACCTCGACTGGATCGCATCGCGCGAACTCGGGACTGGCCAGTATGATTTGTTTCACAGCTGGTCGGGCGATTGCCTGGAGTCCCTGCGCGTCGCGCAACGAAAAGGAATTGCTTCGATCGTCGAGATTCCGACCTGGCACCGCGATTTTGCCGAGCGCGTTGCCCCGCGGGCCGAACCGCAGCGATCCGGACAACGGACTCCAATTGGGCGCTGGAAAAACGAGCTTGTCCTGCGGTCGGAACGTTCCATCGAAGAATACGACCTTGCCACGCTCCTGCTGGTACTTTCGGAAAGAGCGGCCGAGACTTTTCGCGAGAGCGGGATGCCAAAAGAAAAACTTTTCTATCTTCCACGCGGAGTCGATGTCCAGCGTTTCAAACCAGGCAAACCTCCGCCAATCTTTCGCGCAATTTTTTCCGGCGCGCTGATTGAACGCAAGGGAATTCATCATCTGCTCGAAGCCTGGCATCGGCTGAACTTAAAAGACGCCGAATTGTGGCTGCTCGGTTCGATCCACGAAGAAGCGAAACCGCACTTGAAGAAATTCTGGCGCGGCAACATCCGCACCATTGGTTTCGCGGGCGACGTGGAAACATATTTGAGTCAGGCGACGATCCACATTTTTCCCTCACAGTTGGAAGGTAGCGCCAAGGTTACTTACGAGGCGGCGGCCTGCGGTTTGCCTCAGGTGGTCACCCGCGAATCGGGCGATGTGGTGCGTGATGGAATCGAAGGCATCATTGTATCGCCTGGGGATGTCAATGCCATCGCCGGCGCGATCGAGTATTTTTACCGGCATCCGGGAATCGTGTCGGAAATGAGCATTGCGGCGCGCAAGCGGGTAGTGGAAAATTTCACCTGGGACCATTTTCGGGAGCGACTGCTGGGGGCTTATGAAATGGCCAGGCAGATGCTGTAGCCATTGCCAGCACTTCCAACGGCGGCCATAGACCGCCGCTCCAATGAAAATTCTGCTGATCCAACTTCGCCGGCTCGGCGATCTCATTTTAACAACCCCGGCGATCTCGGCCCTGCGTGAACATTTGCCCGCCGCGCAAATCGCCCTGGCGGTTCCAGGCGAATCCGCTCCGCTTCTGCCTGCCATCCAAGGATTGCGGCAGACGTTCCTAACGAAACGTGGAGTGCGCGATCTTTCCGCGTGGATGGAAATTCGTCGGGCCGGTTTCGATTGCGTAGTCGATTTCACCCGCAACGATCGCTCGGCCTGGCTAACGTTTTTGTCCGGCGCGCCGCAACGGATCGTATCCGATCGATTGAAAATCAAATCCAAAATCCGCCTGCGCTTTTACAACGAGTTCGTCGATTGCGCGATGAAACAAATGCACACGGCGGATTACTATCTCGCCCTGTTGCAACCGCTCGGAATTTCCGCGACTGCAAATGACCCGCTGCTTGAGCTTCCGGCGGCGGCGCAACAACTCGCCTCTTCCATCATCGCGGATCAAATTCGCCACCAACCATTCGTCATTTTCCATCCAGGCTCGGCGCGCGTGGAAAAATTTTGGGAACCGGAACGCTGGGCAGACATAATCGAATTCGCTGCTAAAGAGCTCGATCTCTTTCCGGTCTTATCGGGCGGCAGCACCGAGCTCGAGCGCGCGCACCTTACTGCTATCCGAGAAAAATTGCACACCACTGTGCTCGATCTTTCCGGGCAACTCGATCTTCTCAGCCTGGCGGCATTAATCGAATACGCCCGCTTGCTCGTCACGGTTGATTCCGCGCCCATGCATTTGGCCAGCGCGGCGGGAACGCCACAGGTTATCCTGTTTGGGCCGACCAACCCATTTCATTGGCGGCCGCGAAAAAGTCCGGCTGCAATTTTGTTCGGCGAATCGCCCGAGCCCCTGCACCATTTCCAAGCCCGCGAAGCAAAGCGACCGATGAAGCAAATCTCGACGGCAGCGGTGATCGATGCTATGCGTTTGATGGTGTCGGCGCCGGCGGCGTCAGCCGTATGAAGGATAAAGCCGAGAAGAAGGTCCCATTTCGGGAGACGATTCGAGTTGCGTGGAAGCCATACAAACGCCTTTATGGTTACGTCGGGCCCTACAAATGGCGGTTCATCGTCGGCCTCGCTCTCGGTTTTCTTTTTGGCGCGACCCAGGGTTTCCTGCCGCTAGTTTTGCAAAAGGTAACCAGCACCGTTTTCCACGGCGCCGCACCCAATCCCGCTAATCTCGCTCATCATCCAGAGTTACTCAACGCCGGCGGATCGGTGAAGTCGATCGTCTTCGTTTGCCTTCTCATTCCCGCGGTCATGACCGTGCGGAGCCTGATGGGCTACGGCAACGCTTACTACATGAACTGGGTCAGCAATCGCGTCGTCACCGACATTCGCAACCAGCTTTTTGCCAAGATCGCGGGCCAGTCGATGGATTTCTTTAATCGAATGCGGGCCGGCGTTCTAATGTCGCGCATCACCAATGACACCAGCGCGATGCAGGCAGCTCTAAGCACGGTCAGCAGCGACGCCTTTAAACAACCGATCTCGATTATTTTAGTAGTGAGCGTTCTCCTTTACATGGATTGGAAATTTACCCTGGCCACGCTCGTCCTCTTCCCCAGCTGCATTGTGCCCATTCGGATTTTTGGCAAACGCGCCCGCCAAGCGGTGCAGAACCAGCAGGAAAACATGGGACAAATGGTGGTGACAATGCAGGAAACTTTTGCCGGCATTCGCGTAGTCAAGGCCTTTGCTCGCGAGGCCCACCAGGTAAAAAGTTTTTCACGCAGCACCATGCTCCAATTCCGCGCCGTCATGCGGATGGTCAAATCGACAGAGATGACGGGGCCGTTGATCGAAGTCCTGGGAGCAATGGGCTTTGGGATGGCTTTGCTTTACGTCTATGCCGCTAACCTTTCCGCTGGGCGTTTCTTGGCCCTCATCGGCGGTATTTTCCTTCTCTACGATCCGGTAAAAACGCTGAGCAAAATGCACATCGTCATGCAACGTTCAGTCGCCGCCACCGTCGGCATCTTTGGAATTCTGGACACGCCCTCCGCCATTCAGGATTCTCCAGACGCGCAAAGTTTGGACTCGTGCGATGGTCGCATCGATTTTCAGAACGTCAGTTTCCGTTACACCGGGACATCGACCGATGCGGTGAGAGACTTGATCTTTCAAATCGAGCCGGGCAAAAGCTACGCCCTGGTCGGCGCGAGTGGCGCGGGCAAGAGCACGATTCTTTCGCTCATTCTCCGCCTCTACGATCCCACCTCTGGTGCGGTGCGCATTGATGGATGCGATTTGCGCAAAGTTACCCAGCAATCATTGCGGCACCAGATCGGGTTGGTAACGCAAGACACATTTCTGTTTCACGATACCATTTACAACAACATCCTTTTCGGCCGGCTCGATGCTACCCGGGAAGAAGTTTACGCCGCGGCGCAGATGGCTTATGCACACGATTTCATCCTGGAGCAGCCGCAAAAATACGACACCGTCGTCGGCGACAAAGGGATGATGCTTTCCGGCGGACAGCAGCAACGTCTCGCGATCGCGCGTGCGGTTTTGAAGAACGCCCCCATCCTTCTTCTAGACGAAGCAACTTCCGCCCTCGATTCCGAGTCGGAAAAGCAAATTCAACTGGCTTTGCAGACGCTCGCCGCCGGCAAGACCGTGGTGGCGATCGCCCATCGGCTTTCCACCATTTTGTCTTCCGATCAAATCGTGGTGATGGATCGCGGCCACATAAAAGAAATCGGCACCCACGCCGAGCTACTGGCCAAATCCGGCTACTATCGCCGTCTCTACGATCTGCAATTCAATCGCGGCGCCGAACATAAGGACCCGGAGCCGGAAGAATTGTTCGAGGTGGTCAGCTGACGCTGGAGGGACGGGCGCTGTCCCGTCCCAAATTTTAGGGA
>QHQU01000104.1 GCA_003219925.1 Verrucomicrobiota bacterium | reverse complement strand
CGACTTCGCTCGGAATGACCGAGCTTTCATCCCGAACGACAGCGAAGGATCTCTCGCTGGCCGATCAGAGAATCGAGAGATGTTTCGCTCGCTCAACATGACACGCTTTGCAATCCCGCGGTCGACTTTGCCTTTTTGTCATGTCGAGATTTGTAGGGCAGGCGTGTCGCCTGCCGACTTTAAGAATGGCAACCGGGAGCGGTTGCCCTACAACGTATCGGCGCCACCTATCGATCACATTTTTTCCGGCACATCGATGCCGAGCAATTTCAAGCCACGTTGCAGGACGCGCCCGGTCAGATCGCACAGCGCCAGCCGCGATGAACGCACCGGTTCGTCCGCTTTCAAAACCGGGCAGGCTTCGTAAAAGGTGTGAAAGCTGTTTGCCAGCTCAAACAAATAATTGGCCAAAATGTTCGGACGAAAGTCGTTCAGGACTTGTGGAACGATCTCGGCGAACTGGCAGAGGCGTTTCGCCAGATTGAGCTCGGCCGGCTCACCCAACACCGGCGCCGGTGGTAGAGACGCGCCTTCAGCTTTGCGGAAAATCGAGCGAATGCGGACGTAGGCGTTTTGCAAATAGGGCGCGGTGTTTCCGTGCAACGATAACATTTTGTCCCAGGAAAAAATGTAATCGGTCATCCGGTACTGCGAGAGATCGGCATACTTGATCGCGCCAAGTCCGATGATCCTGGCGATTTCATTTCGCTCCGATTCGGCCAGCTCCGGATTCTTTTGCGCAATGATCGCGCGGGCGCGCGTTATTCCTTCCTCGAGCAAGTCGCGAAGCGGTACGTTTTCTCCCGAGCGCGTTTTCATCAATTTGCGGTCGGCGCCGAGGATGCTGCCGAAAGTGACGTGATGAAAATCGGCGGCGTAACCTTCTCGCCGAGCGATCGCGAAAATTTGTTTGAAGTGCAAAATCTGGGGCGCGCCCACCACGTACCAAACGGCATTGGCCTTTAAATCCTTGATCCGGTAATCAACCGTTGCCAGATCGGTGGTGGCGTAATTGTAGCCGCCATCGCTTTTGCGAATGATGCAAGGCTTATCCGCCAGCTCAGGAATATCGCGGAAGAAAACGCAGACCGCGCCCTCGCTGATTTCAGCCAACCCACTTTTGAGCAAACGATCAACCACCGCCGGCAGCCGGTCGTTATAAAAACTTTCGCCACGGACGATGTCGTAATGAATGTCGAGTAATTCGTAGGCCTTCGAAAATTCCTGCATCGAAAGATCAACGCACTGTTTCCAGATCGAGTAATTCTCCCGATCGCCGGCCTGCAATTTCACCAGTTCGGCGCGGGCGGCTTCGCGCACAGCTTCATCTTGGGTCGCGCGCTCGTTGGTCTCTTTGTAAATGCGAACCAGCTCGGCGATGGGATCGCGTTTCAGCGATTCAAGGTTGAGCAAATTCTTCCAACCCCAGATCACCATGCCAAACTGCGTTCCCCAATCGCCGATGTGATTGTCGCGAATAACATCGTGCCCGAGGAATTCCGCGATGCGCGCGAGAGCATCGCCCAAAAAAGTGCTGCGGATGTGACCGACATGCATCGGCTTGGCCACATTCGGCGATCCGAAATCGATCACGATTTTTCGCGGTGAGGAAACCTTTTCAACCCCAAGCCGCTCGTCACCGAGGAGCGCCGCGATTTTTGTCTCAACCGCCTCGCGTTTGAGTGTGAAGTTAATGAACCCCGCGCCAGCAACGCTCGGCTGCTCGGAGATTTCGGTGACGGCGAGGTTAGCGATTATCGTCTCGGCTATTTTGCGCGGATTTTCACCGCGCTGTTTCCCGAGCACGAGCGCCTCGTTGCTTTGATAATCCCCAAAGCGTGGATCGGTCGCGGGGCTCACTTCGCCGCCGAGCGGGAAGCCAGCCGAAGATAACGCCTCGGAAAGTTTGCGCGTGAGTTGCGACTGAAATGTTTCCATCGCGTTCTGATTGTAGCCGCTTCAGTGGGCGAAGCGAGAAGGTGGATCGAGCAGTAGTGCCAGTCCGGCTCGGACCTCGATGTTAATTTGGCCCCGAAGGATTCGGGGGGCAGCTACTTGAGCACCGCCCGCGGAGCGGCCGATCCACCTCGGCTTCGCCATGCGCGACGGTAAAGGAACAATTACAACACTTACGACGTCGCCTGGGCGCGCGCGCGGAAAATTGAAAGGATCTCGTTCGTCGATCCGGCGTTGGCGAGTTGATCGCGGACGCTCCGGTCGTTCAAAAACTTTGCGATGGAGGCGAGAGTACGAAGGTGCGTTTGAAATTGATTTTTGGGAACGATGAAAAGGACTACAAATTTCACCGGGGCGTTGTCGAGCGCATCGAACTCGATTCCCGTGCTGGATCGGCCAAACGCCGCCACCACTTTGTCCAGCCGGTCCGATGAGCAATGCGGAATGGCAATCCCGAAGCCGATACCGGTGCTCATCGTTTCTTCGCGTTGTTTGAGCGAAGCCAGAATTCCCTCACGATCTTCCGCTTTGATTTGGCCACGCGCCACCAGCAAATCCATCAGCTCCACGATGGCGTCCCAGCGTTCGGTCGCCTTCATTTCAGGGACGATTTGATCAGCGGAAAGAAGCTCAGCCAGCGACATGCAGACTCCAGTGGAGCGGGAAGCTTATCGTGCCGCTTTAGGATGACAAGGTCGATTTGGTGACCTCGCAAAATCAAAGTGCTCCGCCCGTGATCCATTTCGTCCCCTGTCGTCCGTTGCGCCGCCGTTTACAGCGCGATCATCAGTGGGATCTTTTTCAAAGGGAGGCTGAACCATTCGCTCGAGGCAACCAACGTCGAGGTCCTTTGCCTCACCTGTCTCCATGAACTCCATTATAATCCGATCTACGCACTCCGGCTCCGCCAGGCCGTCAAAGCCATGGCCGGCCTGCGGAATGATGACGTGTCGGCTGTTGGGTAAGTAAAGTGCGACCTCTTCGCCGCGCTGAGGCGGCGTCACCGGATCCATGTTGCCGGAAAAAAGGAGGACAGGAACATTCGAAGAAACCGGTTCACGAAAGTCGGGCGGTATTTTGCCTTGTGGCCATATGTTGCAGGCCCGCGTTTGTTGAAACACGCGATAGTTCCCGAATGGATTGCCCGCGTTCAGCTTGGCGGCTTCCTCTTGATTAATAAACGGAATGTCTTCAGCACAGGTCACGGAAAGGTACACCCCGTCGGCGATGAAATCCGGTATTGATGGGCGAATTGCCTCGCGCAGAAACGGCCCGAAATCGCCTTGTGCGGCGTGATGAACAATCAGCGGGATGCGGCTCGCCTGGTCCCGCCCATACATCCACGTTCGAATTTTCTCGGCAAAAATATCTCGTTGGATTTCAAGGTTCACGGGAGCGCTTTTGTCGGATGGTGAATACTCCACTCGCGCTGGTTTGCGTCCTAGTTGCGAAAGCACGTTGGTCCAATCGTCGCGAATTTGGGGAAACGCATCATGACACTGCGCGTCCTGCTCGCATTGCTGCAACAACAGTTCCATGGCGCGAGCCGCTGCCTGCGCGTGATACATCGGCATCTTCAGGTAGGTCGGCGCCACGCCGATTGATCCGATCGTAGCCGAGCCGGGCTCGCACATCGTCGAGATCATCCATCGCGATGGAGGTGGTGTATTGCGTGAGATCGGCGCGCCGCTCCAGGGTTTGCCGTAAGCTCTTCACGTAATCCACCGGATACATCTCGCTGAGATAATCCTCGGGAGTTCTCTTTCCCGGCAGCGAAAGCGGATTTGATTTCCCAGTGCCCCTTTGGTCGACCAACACCACGTCGCGGCGGCGACGATATCCTTTGCCTTGGCCAGCATAAAACGTCGCACCTTCGGTTGCGGCCGCGCCGGGCCCGCCGGCGAGATCGAATAATGGTTCCGCTTTCGTGTTCTGATCGAACGCCGGCAGCACCACTACGTTCAGATCGATCGTCCGTCCGGCCCGAGTCAGCCGATTTTCAAAAACAGTTAACTGACCGCAGAGCAATTTTTCATCGATCCCCGGCAATCGGCATGGTTTGAGGCCGGCCAATCCACCGGAACCTGGTTGTTTCGAACAATCGCTAAACGCGAAGATCAGGAGCAAGCTCGCCTGCGCGATGAGAGCCGTAGAAAGTCGGATTTTAGATTTCAGATTTGGTTTGTGTATGCTGTAGAGGCGGCTGTGTCAGCCGCAGAATGAAATTTGTTCCTGACCATCGGTTACTTGCGTTTCTGGTCCAAGTTGGATTGGCGTTCGCTGTTCACTTCGTCCGCGCGGACGAAAAACCGATGATGAAAGCGGTAGTCGCGCATGAGTATGGCGCGCCGGAGGTGTTGAAGTTCGAAGAAATGCCGCGCCCAGAGCCCAAGGAAGATGAAGTTCTCGTGCGCGTAATTGCAAGCGGGGTCAATCCAGCCGATCCGCTCACCCTCAGCGGCAAGTACGCCCGGGAATTCGGGACGCATCTGCCGCTGATTCCGGGTTACGACATCGCTGGGGTCGTGGAGAAAACGGGCGCGAAAGTAACAAACCTTAAAGCGGGTGATGCAGTTTACGGTTACCCAACCTTCGGAGGTGGCTGGGCGGAGTACGTCACGGTCAAGCAATGGGAAGTGGCCGCGAAACCAAAAACGCTCAACTTTGCCGAAGCCGCAGCGGTGCCGATGGGCGCATTGACCGCATGGCAAGCGTTGGTGGACACCGCCCAATTGCATCCGGGACAAACCATTCTCGTTCACGGCGGTTCAGGCGGTGTCGGTAGTTTCGCGGTGCAAATCGCCAAAGCGCGGGGCGCCCGCGTCATCGCCACCGCATCGACGGCAAACCAGGACCTGCTCAAGCAACTCGGCGCCGACGTCGCGATTGATTACACGAAGACAAGATTTGAAGACGTTGCCAAAGATGTGGACGCAGTGCTCGATCCGGTCGGCAAAGAAACGCTCGCGCGATCTTACGGCGTCGTGAAGAAGGGCGGCATCGTTATGTCACTGGTTGCGCGTCCCGATCCGGCTGAATGTGCGAAGCGTGGCATTCGCGCAGCAGCCATCTCTGTTCACCCGGATGCCGAAGACCTCACCGAGATCGCGCGCCTGATCGACACCGGGAAAATCAAGCCGGTTGTGACGGAAGTTCTCCCACTCAGCGAAGCGATTGCAGCACAACGACAGGCCGAGACGCACCACACACGGGGGAAGCTTGTGCTTCGGATTGCGGACGAGCCGAAGGGTTGATCTCATTTTGCGTTAAATCGCGCTGTTAGAAGATCGATAGTCTCGCGCCTGATCGAAAGTCCTGCAGATCGCGGCGAGATGCAGATGCGATTTGATAACGACGATCTGACGTTCCGGCCCAGTGGCTAGCCGAATAAGCTTCGCTTCCGTTTCCGACTTCTGACTTCGACCTAATGCCCCGGCGGCGGGCCGAGCACACCCTGGCCGGGAAGCGATCCGGTGCCGATGACTGGAAGTGGATTGGCTCCAACTGGGGCAAGCAAGGCTGGGACAGTGCCGGCCGACGTCGTCCGCAAGATACTGCCAGTTGACGGGACGGAAGCGCTCACAGTGCCACCTGCGGCGCTGACACTCACTGCGCCAGTTGGGGCGACCGCCACACTTGCGCCGGCGTTAACAACGGCTGGAGTGATGGTTATGGTTCCGCCGGAACTCGGCGCGGCGTTGCTTAGGAGCGATAGAAGTTGGGTGCTGCTCGAGACTGAAACCGCAGGTCCCGAGCCGAGAAGATTGTTTACGACAGTCGTGGCGCTACTGGAAACGTTTGCGGCGACAGACCCCACCGTCGGAAGCGCGGCGGTGCCGACCTGGCCGACGGTTTTGGCCAGCTGATCGTTTGAAGCCAAAACTACTTTGGTCCCATGACCCATGACCAGGTTTGTCGGAACCAGGGTTCCTTTTGCCACCGCTTTGGCCTGGTCGGTAATCGCCGCCTGGATGAGCGGCATACTGGGCAAAACTTTGCTGCCGGGAAAGTTTACCAGGGTCGATGTCCTAACGATCTCGGCCAGATCGATGTCAATCGGGTCTGGAATCTTTTTCGCATCGGGTCGCATAATGACCATTTTCCCTGGATGCAAGACCAGTGAATCACCAAAGGACCCGTTTCGCGATAGGCGCAAGCTGCCTTCGAGCACGAGAACCTTGAGGTATTGACCCGGGCTATACTCCATCATGATCGTCGTGCCGGTGATGGCCGCAGTGACCGCTGCGGTGTGAATCGTCGCTCCGCCCAGTCCCTTCGGCACTTGCAGAAGCATTGATCCTTTCTCCAGCGTCAAGTCCCTCGTTCCGGTTTTGAAACTGAAGAATGTTTCCGCGCCGATCCGGGTCAGGGTGTTATCCTGAAAAAGCAACTCCGATCGGGATCTCGCGCCTGTTTGGAGAGCGAGATTATCTTTGATGACATCGCGCAGCACGGCGGGGTGAGTGCCCTTTGCAGGGTCGATCACACTGACTCGATTGATGACTTTGGTGACCTCGGCCGAAGTGAGCGGGCCGGCGATGGATTGGTGAGTGGAAACGACGGAACAGAATCCGACAACAGCTAGAGCAAACTTGGTCCTCAGCATAGATATTGGAACTCCCTTTCTCATAATTACCATAATCACAATAGCCAGTCAAACTGATTTTTCCGCCCTAAACCGGTGAGCCCCAAGCCCCTCGGCGAAGACCATCCCTTCATCGGCATGTTTTCCGCTGCGTCCCATATCATATGCCCGTCCGCCGCATCGTCGTAGCCATCCTTCTGGTAGCCCTTTGTGCCGGTGCAGCGAGTTTGCTCGACCTCTTCCCTCCGAGCTATTACCTGCAGACCGAATCTCGGCTCCGCGATGCCCTCGCCCGTTCAGGCCGCACGACCTCGGCTAATCCCAACCTTCTCTTTCTGGCCATCGATTCCGACTCGGTGAGTTTGGATGAAACGCTTGACCTCGAAGGGTTGTTCTTGTCGAGCTCGGGCAATCCCGAGTCGCGTCGCGCCCTTGAGATCATGAGCAAAGGTTGGCCTTGGAACCGCGAAATTTACGCCCTTATTCTGGAACGTCTCGTCGGGGCTGGCGCAAAGGTTGTCGCTTTCGATTGTCTCTTTCCCCAGCCCGCGCCGGGCGACGATGCCTTCCGCGCCGCCCTGGAACGATTCCGGCCTCAAGCGGTTATCGGAAGTAATTTCGTTTCTCCCGAAAACGTCAGTCGATCTTCCAAAATTCCTTCCAGCTACGACCGGCCTACCGAAACGCTGACCCCTAAGATCTCGATGCCGGATGAACGCATCGGATTTACAAATTTTTTCGCCGACGAAAACAAAATTGTACGCGGCGCTCAATATAAAGTCGACTTTCGTGCGCCCGGGGAATCGATGGCAACTTATCTGTCCCTCTCGGCACGTGTCGCTTCAAAAACGGGGCACCCGGAACTGATTCCAAACGATCTCGCGGAGCACTTCATCCGCTTCACGGGCGCGCCTCGAAAGGGTTTCCGCCCGCGGCCTCTTTTCGAAATCTTTGTTCCGGAATACTGGGAGCACAATTACCGTTCCGGCGAACTGATCCGGGACAAAATCGTCATCGTCGGGGCGGAAGGAAGGTGGCAGAAGGACGAGTTGAACACGCCAGTTGGCACTATGCCAGGGGCTGAGGTCCACCTCAACGCCATCAACGCTTTGCTCCACGGCGAATTTCTGAAAGACCTTTCACCGTTTCGCAGAGGAGCTGTCACAATTTTGGCTGCCTTGGTCGGATTTGGTCTTTGGGCGAGAATTCGGTCGCCTTGGCTGCGATTGCTCGCTCTGGGGGTGGTGGACGGAGCTGCGCCATTTTGCGCGCTTTGGTTTTACAACCATCAAAATCTTTATCTTCCTTGTATTCCACCGCTTCTGGCACTCAACTCGAACGTTCTCTTTTGCCTGGTCGCAGATTTCACATTCGTGCGCGTCGAGAGAGCCAAACTTCGATCAACCTTGCAAACGCGGGACGATCTCACCCACATGATCGTTCACGATCTACGTTCCCCTTTAACTACGGTTAGCGGCTACGTCGATGCATTGGAACAAATGGCTTCCGATAAACTGAATCCGGACGAAGCAAAGTGCGTCGCTGAGGCAAAACGCGGCGCCGTCGACATGCGCGACATGATCACGACTCTGCTCGACGTCAGTCGCTTGGAGGGGGGTGAAATGCCACTTCGCCTACAAGATCACAGCCTCGCAGGGATCGCGCGCGAAGCCGCCAATCGATTTACCCCGGTCCTGCGGGGTCGCACCCTCCGGTGCGAGGTTCCAGCCGAGCCGGTCTCAGTCTCTTGTGACGGCGATGTCATCCGTCGGATTCTCGAAAACCTCATCAGCAATGCGTTGAAGTTCACAAAATCAACGGGGACGATCCGGGTGCGGGTTCAGTCCAACGCGGCCGCTGCGACCATCTCAGTGAGTGATGACGGCGAAGGGATACCGCGCGATCAGCATAAACACGTCTTTGAAAAATTTGGACAAACAGACAGTGGCGGCAAACACCGGCATTCCACCGGGCTCGGACTCGCCTTTTGCCGGCTTGCTGTGGAAGCGCACCATGGGAAGATCGGGGTTGAGA
>QHQU01000103.1 GCA_003219925.1 Verrucomicrobiota bacterium | reverse complement strand
CAAGGCGCCGAAGCTGGCAAAGGCCGCGGCACTTCTCACCTCCCATAATGGCGATCTCGGTGAATACCTAACGAATGATGTGAATGGGCAAAAATTACCGGGCTATCTCTCGAATCTCGGAGAATTCTTTATCTTGGAAAATACCGAACTACTGAACGAGGTCGATCAACTAAGCCGTAATATTGAGCACATTAAGGAAGTAGTTGCGATGCAGCAGAGCTACGCCAAGGTCAGCGGTGTTTTCGAAAATCTCCAGGCCCATAGGCTGGTAGAGGACGCCATTGCCATGAACATTGGCGCGTTCGAGCGCCACGGCGTCGAAGTCGAGCGGCAGTTTTCCGCCGTGCCGCCGATCCGCGTCGACCGGCACAAGGTGTTGCAGATTCTCATCAATCTGATTCGCAACGCCAAATATGCTTTGGACGATGTTGAGCGCATCGACAAGAAAATTGTAATTTCGATCTCAGCACCGAACGGGCGCTATATCCAGATCGTCGTCTCAGACAACGGCGTTGGCATTGCACCGGAAAACTTGACTCGAATTTTCGCACACGGTTTCACTACCCGCGAAGGCGGCCACGGTTTTGGCCTACATAGCGGCGCGATCGCCGCGCGTTCGATGGGCGGGGCCATCACCGTAGCGAGCACGGGCATCGGCCAGGGAGCCACCTTCACCCTTGAACTTCCCATCGCATCTAACGCATCTGTCACATGAAGCTAACACCTCTAACTTCGCAGCCCCACAATCACCGCATTCTAATCATCGACGACAACCCTTCGATCCATGAAGACTTTCGCAAAATCCTCGGTCCCGCCGATGCTAAGCTCGCCGAAGAGCTTGATGCGACGGAAGCGTCCCTTTTCGGCGACCACGCTGGTTCCTCGAGCGCACAAAATTTTCGGATCGACTCCGCTTTCCAGGGGCAAGAGGGGCTCGAGAAAGTCCGTGCCGCCTGTGCCGAAGGCGCGCCCTACGCTGTCGCCTTTGTCGACGTGCGAATGCCACCTGGCTGGGATGGAATTGAAACCATCTCCCGTATCTGGAAGGAATTTCCCGATCTTCAGATCGTCATCTGCACCGCTTACTCCGACTATTCATGGGACGAGATCGCGAAGTCGGTCGGCAATACCGATAAGATGCTTGTACTCAAGAAACCTTTCGATAACGTCGAGGTGCTGCAGATGGCGCACGCTCTCTCGAAAAAATGGCAGCTCACCCAGATGGGGCGAAAACAGATGGAGGAATTGGATGCGCTTGTAAACCAGCGCACTGCGGAATTGCGCGCCGCTAACGCCCGCTTGACCGGCGAAGTAGCAGAGCGCGCCGCAGCCGAGGAAGCGCTACGTCGCTCGGAGGAGCGTTTTTCAAAAGCGTTTCACAGCAGCCCTGTGCCGATGGCGATTCAACGCCCGGACGGAAAGGCTTGCCTCGATGCTAACATAAGTTTTCTCGAACTCGTCGGTGCATCGCGCGAAGCCGTGCTCGCAGGTAGCACGACATTTTGGGCCGATGAATCTACTCCGACTGTTCTCCGCCAAGAGCTCGCTGCCCGTCACGCCGTGCGCAACTTGGCCGCGACCATTCGCACCACCTCTGACGAAACGCGCGAAGTTCTGGTTGCAGCCGAGAATCTCGAGCTCGGAAATGCTCCTTATCACTTGCTCATCTTGCAGGACATTACCGATCGTGTGCGGCTCGAAAACGAACTACGCCAGGCACAAAAGATGGAAGCTGTTGGTCGGCTCGCAGCCGGCGTCGCCCACGACTTCAACAACATTCTCACCGTCATTCTTGGAAACACGTCGACGCAACTGCGTAATCCGCGGCTTGATAAAAAACTAACGTGTTCTCTCACCCAGGTGCAGCGCGCGGCGGAACGCGCGACAGGTTTGACCCGCCAGCTTCTCGCCTATAGCCGAAAGCAGATCATTCAGAGGCGACCGCTCGCACTCAATGAGGTTGTGGAGCAAACGGTTGCGATGTTGCGGCGACTGATCGGGGAACACATCGCCCTTGATATGCAGCTGGCTCCCGATCTCCCGCCGATTTTCGCTGATCCCAGCAATGTTGAACAGGTCATCATGAACCTGGCGTTGAATGCTCGCGATGCCATGCCCGACGGCGGCAAGCTTACCCTCGCAACCACACGCGTCGAAATCGACAAAGCCTGTCGGGCACGCAATCCCGAAGCGCAGCTTGGTTCTTACATCTGCCTGGCGGTGAAAGATACCGGTTATGGAATGGATGCGGCTACGGTCGGTCGAATTTTTGAGCCATTTTTTACGACCAAAGATCCGGGCCAAGGTACTGGCATGGGTCTGGCCACCGTTTACGGGGTGCTAAAGCAACACGGGGGTTGGATTGAAGTGGATACCGCACCCGGTCGAGGCACGAGCATTCGCGCGTTCTTCCCGCTGAGTAAGGAGGGATTCGTGGCCGCATCGGCCAAATCAGAAAGTTTACCGACCGAATCCACACCGATTAATGACATCACCATCTTGGTAGTAGAAGATGAAGAAATGTTGCGGGAGTTCGTCAGCGAAGCACTGGGCACTTTAGGTTATCACGTGCTCTCAGCTGCCAATGGTCGCGATGCTCTTAACGTGTGGGCCGAACATCGCGATGAGATCGACTTGTTACTTACCGATGTCGTGATGCCAGAATCTATCTCCGGTCGACAGCTGGCGCATACCCTCATCCAGGATAAACCGAATTTAAAGGTTATCTTCACCAGTGGCTATAGCTCTGAGCTTTTCGAATCGGAGTTCGAACGCGAAAAAGAGCATCTCTTTCTCGCCAAACCTTATTTACCTGATCGGCTTGCGCAAACCGTCGCGATGCATCTGCAATCGCAAGGTGCGGCGGAATTTGCGCACGCTAACAGTTAAATTGTTCGGGAGCTCGCGCGTTTAGCCTGCCGGTAATATCTCAGCGTTAGCTTGTCACCTCCGCTACAGGAAGAGCTTCGTCCGATTGGTCGTTGACCGCGAGGCCAGATCGATGATTCTGACGGGAGCGGCTCTGGACTTGCTAAATATTCGGCCACTTCAGCCTTCATGAAACTCGAGATTTACGATAACTCGGATTTCAATCGCGGCGCGCCCAGGTGGAAGCGAGGGTTATGGGTGATTGTGCGCGGCGTTTTCTTTCAGAATCCCTGTCCTTGGGGATCGGCCTTCCGCTCTGCCTTACTCCGCGCGTTCGGTGCGAAGATTGGGAAGAAGGTAGGCATTGGCAGCAATGTGAATATCTCTTTTCCCTGGCGCCTGGTCGTGGGCGACCATGTCTGGATGGGCGACGATGTCGGGATTCTCAGTCTGGCACAGGTCACAATCGAATCGAATGTTTGCGTCGCCCGACGGTCGTTCCTGTGTACCGGAAGCCACGATGTTCGGCGGGAAGATTTCAAGACCAAGGTTGCGCCCATCCTCATTCGCACGGGAAGCTGGATTGCAATCGGCAGCCTGATTCTCCCTGGAGTAACGATTGGCGAGGGTGCGGTTGTTTCCGCTGGGTCGGTGGTTTTGAAAGATGTGCCGGCCAATTGCCTCGTTCGAGGCAACCCTGCGACAGTTGTGCATGAAATATCTCGAGGCCCAGAATGCGCGAAGGCCTACCGAGTCTCGCGTGTGTGTGACAAGTCACTGTCACCGTCCCCTGATCCTGCCGCTGTAGTCGAGGGTTCACCTCACATCACCAAGGACGGTCGCTAGTTCAGCTTGTTTGTAAATCAGCCGCTCTAGCGCTGAGCCAGGGTCATCAAAGGTTTACGGATCCGAAATTGACGTATAGACGCACATGGAGAACCAGAGTACGAAACCCTCGCTTGAGAACCAAGACACCGCGATGGTGTAGAATTCCACCCTCGTATCAAACGCTGCTTCGTTTCGGGGGTGGCATCAGATCAGGGACTCGCTTGCTTTGACGTTGCCAGCTCTAGCCGCCTCACTACCTTGCCGCGATGTTTACAAAAATAATCGGTGCGCTGGGTGTCGCGATGGCTCTGAACTCTTGCGCGACCGTTATCCGCGGCGTCCACGAGAACCTTAAGGTCGTCAGCAATCCTTCCGGCGCGGACGTGACTCTCTCAACCGGAGAAAGGGGAATAACGCCTGCAACCTTCGTGAAACGGCGACGAAATGGCTTTCAGGTGACGGTGAGCAAACCGGGTTACTACTCCCAAACTGTCACTGTTCGAAGCAAAGCCTCGACGACGGGCGCGGCCGCAACGGCCGGAAATGTTGCCACGGTCGGGGTCGGTGTCGCCGTTGATGCTGGAACTGGCGCATGGAACTCGCTTTTCCCGAATCCAGTCTCGGTTCAGTTAGTTCCGCAACCCGGCGAACATCCTGCCAGGCAAAAGAGATTCGCGGGCGGTGGTTACCCTGTCGCAACGCCGACTGAGCGAGGCGGAATAGTTCGCAGCCCTTACACCCGCCGGCTTTATGACGTGCATGCCGTGCCGCACGGAGCGCTGGTGCACGATGTCGATGTGAACAAACTATTTTTGAATCCGTAAGAAGGGTCACCAAGTATTGCAGCTGTCAAACTGAGCTGCCAGTAGAGGTCTCCTAATACTCGCGAGCGTAGAGGAATTTTGCGGAGTGCTCTCTCAACCGCCTTTTCCATCTTGCTGCGCGCGGTGATGCCCCGATGATTCAGGCGATGTCGCGCGCATTTGAAGATTTCCCCATCGGCACACGTTTGGTTTCGACCGGTTATCCAATCACCGCCGATGCGATCATGGATTTCGGACGGAAATTTGATCCGCAAATATTTCATCACGATCCCGACGCGGCGGAGAAAACGTTGTTTGGCGGATTGGCGGCGAGCGGCTGGCATACCGCGGCGGTGTCGATGCGCTTGTTTGTCGATACCATGGATGTCGCGGGCGGCATTATCGGGATGGGTGTGGATGAATTGAAATGGCCGAATGCAGTCCGACCTGGAGACGAATTGCGCTTGGAAATTGAAATCCTGCAGGCGCGGCATTCGAAGTCGCGCCCGGGCTACGGCATTATTCGCATTCGTAATGTAACGAAAAACCAACGCGACGAAGTTGTGCAATCGTTTATGGCGAACACCATGTTGCCCGCGCGCGAGGCAGGCTTGTAAGGCGTCTGTGCCAACCTCGAACGTTTTTTGAGTTCGCGGAAATATTTTTGTCGCCGCTGAGGCGGGCACGGACAGCTACTTCCCCAGTAGCCTCATCATTGCTTCCGGGTAGCGCGAACCGGCTGCAACATCTTTCGGCGCGACCTCATCGATGCGCTCCAAGTCGTCTGCACTCAGCATCAGGTCCAATGCATCCACATTTTCGCGCAAATATTTCCGTCGCTTCGTTCCAGGAATTGGGACGATGTCTTCGCCCTGCGCCAAGACCCAGGCGAGCGCGAGCTGGGCAGGGGTGCAACGTTTTTCCGCAGCGATCTCGCTTACCTGGCTAACGAGATCCAGATTACGCTGAAAGTTTTCTCCCTGAAATCTGGGGGCAGTCCGCCGGTAATCGTCCGCCGCAAGGTCCTCGAACCTTTTAATTTGGCCGGTAAGGAATCCGCGGCCGAGTGGGGAATAGGGGACGAAACCGATGCCGAGCTCGCGGCAAACGCCGAGCACCTTGTCTTCAGGATCGCGTGTCCAGAGTGAGTATTCCGATTGCAAGGCGGTAATAGGATGGACCGCATGCGCCCTTCGGATGGTGTCAGCACCAGCTTCTGATAAGCCGAGATAGCGCACCTTGCCCGCGCGAACCAGCTCCGCCATCGCGCCCACGGTTTCTTCAATCGGCGTCTCCGGATCGACCCGATGTTGGTAGTAAAGATCGATGCAATCAATGCCGAGCCGGCGCAGACTCGCTTCGCACGCTTGCTTTACGTACTCTGGTTTGCCGTTAATTCCGCGAAATCCCGGCGTATCCGAGTCACGCAAGATTCCAAACTTTGTCGCGATAACAACGCGATGGCGTTTGCCGCGAATTCCGCGTCCGACCAATTCCTCATTCGTGTGCGGACCATAAATGTCGGCGGTATCGAAAAAAGTAATCCCTAGGTCGATTGCGCGATCGATGGTGGCGAGCGATTCCGCATCGTCGTGGTCGCCGTAAAATTCCGACATTCCCATACAGCCGAGTCCGACCGCGGAAACAATCGGTCCGCCGCGTCCAAGTTTTCTTTGTTTCATGGTTGTCCGATCCAGGTTTTAGGGGCGATCACATCCCATCGCTCCCGAATGGCGT
>QHQU01000102.1 GCA_003219925.1 Verrucomicrobiota bacterium | reverse complement strand
GCTTTTGCATCAGTTTCTCCTTTTTAGTTCTCCTTTCTCGAAACCAGAAACAGGATCGGGCTATTGTCAAATAATGTATTCGATTGCAGCAGCGGTTGTGCCAAAACGGCACGATCTTATGCTTTCAATTCCGCGCCATTGTTTGCGTCGGTGATGACGAATTTCTCGTGGTGAAAAGTCGGATCGCCGCGGAACATTAATTTACTGGCATAACGACGTTCCAGCTCGATCAACAGCTCCTCATCCTCTTCTTTCAGGCGCTTGAGCACATCGGGATTCAAGATCACGCGAAATTCATGCACCTCTTCCTGATACTTTCGCATCACGGTATTAAGGGTGCGATGCAACTCCACGCTCGTTGTCATCGAGGTTTTGACTACGCCGCGGCCCTGGCAATAGGGACAGTTCTCAAAGATCGAATCGCTCAGGCTTTCCTGCGCCCGCTGCCGGGTCATCTCCATCAAACCGAGCGCGGAAATGGGAAGGACGTGGGTTTTGGCTTTGTCGCGCTTCAACCGTTCGCGCATTAGTTGGTAAACCAATTGCTGGTCCTTGCGGCTCTTCATATCGATAAAATCGCCGATGATCAGTCCGCCGACGTTGCGCAGCCGCAGTTGGCGCGCGATTTCATCGGCCGCTTCCAGATTGGTTTGCAGGATTGTCTTGTCCACATCGCGAGCGCCCTTGTTGCGGCCGGTATTCACGTCGATCGCGACCAGAGCTTCAGTCTCATCAATCACGATGTAGCCGCCGCACTTCAGCCAAACCTGGCGATGAAAGGCATCATCGATTTGTTTTTGCACGCCGAAGGTTTCAAAAATTGGCGTTGCGCCATCGTAATAATGCAGACGGTTGCGGGAGCGCCGGGAAATGTCGCCGATGAGCGTGCCCATTCGATCGAGCGCGGCTCGATCATCGCACACCACCTCATCGATTTCCTCGGTGAGGAAATCGCGCACGGTGCGTTCGATCAGGTCGGGCTCTTCGAAAACGCGGTGTGGCGCCGGATGATTCGCAATTTCCTGCTCGACCTTGCGCCATTGATCGAGGAGAAAGCGCAAATCGCGAACAAAATAGCGGGCGCGTTGGCCTTCACCGACGGTGCGAATAATCACGCCGATTCCGTCCGGGATATCGAGCTCGCGCAAAATTTTTCTCAGGCGTTCGCGTTCCTTCGGATCTTCAATCTTGCGCGAGATGCCGCTCCGATCGCTGAAGGGCATGAGAACAAGGTAACGCCCGGCGAAACTCAGGTTGGTCGTAACGCGCGGACCCTTGGTTCCGATTGGCCCTTTCGTCACCTGCACGATAACATCGGAACCAACCGGATAAATATTCGGAATATCCTTTGCCGTGATCCGTTTGCGCTGCCCGCGCTTACTCGGGCGGTCGATTTCTTCGATTCCACTGTCGAGCGCGGCTGGGATGGCATCCCAGAAATGGAGGAAAGCATTTTTCTCGAAGCCGATGTCGACAAACATCGCCTTCAACCCCATCTCGATATTTTTGACTCTGCCTTTGTAGACCGAGCCAACAATGTTACGCGAAGTGTTGCGCTCGACGCTATATTCTTCGAGTCGTCCGTTCTCCAGCAGCGCCACCCGGCGCTCCAGTTTCTCCACGCTGACAATCAGCTTGTTCCCCGTCTTGCGGGGAATTCCCAAAAGTTTTCGAACTTTGTCGATCATAAATAAATTGTTCAATTGCGGATGAAGGGCGGCGCGCGCTTCGTCCCGATAAAATCTGCATAATCAAAAGCCGCGCGACCGGCGCGACGGCGTTGGAGCTGGGGTGGGAATCGCCGCAGGCGGATTGCGATGACCCCCAAATAACCGCTGAAAAAATCCTCGCTTCTCCGGCGGTGTCGCCACTGGAAGCGCGCGAGCGACGCGCGTTTGCCGTTTACTTACCTGGCCCTGGGCGTCCGGGGCTTGTTCGACATCGGGATCATCGCCTGCTGCCGCCATCTGGGTGTCGGCTGTTTGCGAATCATCGCCATGCTCTTCATCTGTACTCGCGTTTGGCTCGGCATCCTTAAAGGTAACATCTTTTACCATGGCAAACGGATTCGGATGATGGGCCGGCGCCAGCCACGCCACCTGTGGCTCGAAAGTTCCCGCATCCATCGCCAGGGTGCGATCGAGAATGCGAGTCGCGATCGGACAAGCGACCGATCCGCCATGCTCGCCGCCCTGAACCATTGCCACGACAACGTATTTTGGGTGATCGAAGGGAGCAAAGCAGCAGAACCAGGCAATGGTATCTTTCTTGCCGTTGGTCGAAGCCTGGGCCGTTCCGGTTTTGCCGGCGACCTCTACGCCCTTCAATCGCGCGCGTCCACCGGTGCCGCCATCTTCGTTTACCACTTTCCAAAGTCCCCGCCGCACCAGCTCGATTTGATCGGGCGAAAAATCCTGACGCAGATCGCTGTCAATTTTCGGTTCAGCTGGAACGACCGGCTTGCCATTTTCATCCAATGCCATTGAGCCATCCTGATTCAAAACCTTACTAACGAGACGTGGATAGTAGGACACCCCGCCGTTCGCCACGGTAGCGTAGGCCATCGCCATCTGCAGCGGCGAGGCCAGGACATACCCCTGGCCGATCGAAACGTTAGCGGTGTAGGCCTGCGACCAGCGTTCCCGCGGATAATGGATCGCCATCCACTCCGGTCCTGGCATGATTCCCGGTTGCTCGCCGGTCAGATGAATCCCGGTCTCCTTCCCCAGACCAAGCGCGTTACCGGTCTGATCAATCGCGTCGATTCCAGCCGCATTTCCATATTGATAGAAAAACGAGTCGCATGAAACCTTGATCGCGTCGATCAATCCGAGTGTCCCGTGTGCGCCGCCTTTCTCTGCTATCCAGCAACGGAAATAATGGTCGCCGTAAGATACGCCGCCGCTGCAATTGAAACGCGCGGTGGATAGCTTCCGGCGTAAGCCTGCCAGCGAGGTCACGATTTTGAAGGTCGAGCCCGGCGGAAAGGTGCTGAGCGCGCGGTTGACCAGCGGCCTGGCCTCATCCTTCTGCAACGCGGCCCAATCTTTCGCCTTGATGCTGGGAATAAAAGTATTGGGATCGAACGACGGCACCGAAACCATGGCCAGCACGTCGCCGTTATTAGGATCGACCACCACTGCCGCACCGCGCGCGACTGAGCGAATCGCTTCCTCAGCGATCGCCTGGATACGGGCATCAATGGTCAAGTAAACGTTCGCGCCCTGCATCGGCGGATCTTCTCGCAGCACCCCATCAATCGTCCCCTTGGCGTTGCGTCGCAGATAACGGACGCCCGGTTTGCCCCTCAAATACTGGTCGAATATTTTTTCGACATTCGATTTCCCATCCACATCGCTCTGGTAAAAAGTGAACTTGCGCGCTTCCTCTTTGTTGGTGTCATCCGGCGGCCCGACGTAGCCCAGGAGATGGGCCGCGAGCGCGCCATAAACATACGAGCGCACCGGCTTGATCGCTATGTCCACTCCGGGCAATCCGACGTCGTGCTCGGAGAACTTCGCCATTGTCGGAAAATCAATATCCTTTATGTAGGTGTAGGGAACTTCGGTGTTGGTGCGATAATGTTTTTGTAACTGGCCTGCGTTGTAATCGCGCGCCAAATCCAAGTCGTCCAAGCGCGGAACAATTCCATCGTTCACAATTTTGACGATGTCCGCTTCCTTCAAATTCTTCGGCATCCCGCTTACATTTCCTCGATAGATGGTAAGTGGCGGTTGTCCGTAACGTTGCCGATAACCCTTAACCATTTCGGGCAAATAGAAATCGACTTCGTAACTGGCCCGGTTCTGCACCAGGGAAGCGCCATTGCGGTCGCGAATTTCACCACGAATCGAGGGAATGCGCACCGTTGCCTCGGAGCTGCCACGAATCCGAGCGGTCCACTCCGCTCCGCGCGCCACCTGCACCCACCAAAGACGCGCAGCCAGCGCACCCAAGCCAAGCAACATTAGCACCCCGAGAAATTGCATCCGCAGGAGCGGACTAATTCGCGGCCTGTTCATATGAGTCCTCGCCGCGGCAGATAAGGATAGGCGGTGGCGCGTGCCAGCCAGTGCAACGCCCAAAAAACGAGCGGCGCCATGATCATTGCCAGCAAACCTGGTCCGCCGATCTGCCACCAGACTTCACGTGAGAAAAAAATGGAGCCGCGCCGGAACGAAAGCATCAGGTATTGGCCGAGCAACAGGGCCGAGGTGCAAACGCCGCTCATTATACAATGAACTTCCCAGCGCCCACGCGCAAAAAGCGGCCGCAACCCATGCATGATTCCCGCCAGAACGGCGTAGAGAACTATTGACGAACCAAAGGAAATTTCAACACGTCCGCCGATCACCTGCGCGGTCAGCGCATCGAGCAAAAAACCAGCCCAGAAAACCAGCACCAGCATGAGCGGCAATGGTAGTGCCATCGCTCCGTAAAAAACCAGCACCGGAGTGATGTAAACGTGCGCGTTTGACATCCAATCCAGCGGCGGAATGAAAAATTCCGCGATCTGCGCGGCAAACACGAGAAAGATCAAAACGCAAAAGAAAATCATTTGCGCCCAACCACGACGAACACGTCCTCGAGTTTCGTTAAATCAACCGCCGGTGTCAGCTGCGCCTGGCCATCCAATTCCCGGACCCGAAATTCTTTAACCGTTCCGATCAGCAATCCGGGCGGAAATACCCCACCCACCCCCGAGGTATAAGCTTTCTGGCCGGCCTGTAAATTCGCCTGTTT
>QHQU01000101.1 GCA_003219925.1 Verrucomicrobiota bacterium | reverse complement strand
CAGCTTTCCAGCAATCACATGTTTCATTACCTCCCGCTCACGCGGCGTGAGACGGGAGAGACGCCCTGAGATGACGGCGATTTCATGTTGCTCTGCAGCACGGACAAGCGCGGCCCTGACCGCGCGCAGAAGATCGGTATCCTTAACCGGCTTGGTCAGGAAATCCACGGCCCCTGCTTTCATCGCCCGGACGCTCATGGGGATGTCGCCATGACCGGTGAGGAAAACGATTGGCAGAAGTATGCCATCGTGCGTGAGTCGTCTTTGCAGGTGAAGGCCATCTAGTTCAGGCATTGCCACATCGAGAACCAGGCAACTGTCTGATCCGGGGCGGTAGGCATCGAGAAAGCTGGCCGGTGTGGTGAATCCCTGCACCTCAAATCCCTTGGCGCGCAGCAAACGCGTGACAGCCTTGACCATGCCAGGCTCGTCATCCAGAAGATAAACCACGCCGTTGGGGTTGCTCATGATGCAGCGGGCGCGATGACTGGTAGTTCAATGCGAAGCGTGACGCCGCGTCCTTTATTGGGCTCCGCCCAAAGCCGTCCATGATGCGCCGCGATGATCGACCGACAAATGGCCAACCCGATGCCCAGGCCATGGCTTTTCGTAGTGAAGAATGGCTCGAAAATCTGACTGGAATCGCCATTCGGCAAGCCGCGTCCCTGATCCTCTATTGATACACACACAGCTCCCGACTCCGCGCTGGTGGATATCCTAAGTCTTCGATCCCCCGGCGGATTCTCCGCCATCGCATCACAGGCATTGGTGATGATGTTCAGCAGGACTTGTTGGAGCTGCACCTCGTCAACCGGCACATCGGGCAGCCGTTCGGCGAGCTTACTCTCGGCGGTCACTCCACGTGCGACAAGGTCGCTTCGGAGCAGGTGTAACACATCCTCGATGATCGCATTGAGTGCGAGTGGAAGAAGCCGTGTTTCCCCTCGCTTGAGCAGGGCACGCAATCGCGTGATCACCTCTCCGGCACGGAGATTTTCGCCGACGATATCGGCAAGAATCTCCCGCAGCTCCGGGATGTCCGGGGCATCCCCGGCCAGCATGTGTTGGGCTGCCTGCGCATTGCTCAAGATAATGCCCAGAGGTTGGTTTAACTCATGGGCCAGGGAACCCGACAGCTGGCCAAGTGTCGCGACGCGGGAGAGGTGAAACAGTTCATCGCGCTGCTCCATCGCCTCCTTCTCGGCTTGCTTGCGCTCAGTGACGTCCATTGAAACCCCCAGAAGCCGGGTTGATCTCCCGTCGCCATCGCTCATACAGCGCGCGCGCCCGCTGATCCAGCGCACCGTTCCATCCGGCAGCAGGATACGATACTCAATTTCGTAGCCGCCCTTTGTTTCAATCGCTCGCTTTATCGCGGAATCGCGTAACGGCTGATCATCCGGATGTACCCGCTCATGAAATGCTGCGTAATCGACGCCTGTTCCGGAAGCGATTTGAAATAAATCACGCACTTTGTCCGAGACCCAGACCTTATTCGTCGCTGCATCTATCTCCCACACTCCCAACTGGGCCGCGTCGGCCGCAAGAGCCACGCGGTCTTCGCTCTCGCTCAACGAAAGTTCGGCGTGCCGGCGTCGGATCCGATTAACAACCAAGCCGGCAATAAGCAGCGTCTCGACGACGCAGATGGAAATGCCACCTATGATTAAGGCGCGATGCTGTTCCCAGAGACCTGGCGTCCGATAAAGGACAGTGCTCCCCGGCGGAAGGAGTTTTTCATCGATCTTCCATCGCTGGAGCTCGCGCCAGTCATAACGAGGGGACAGGGGGCCCACGATCTTGGGCAGGAAACTCGAGGCCGGTTCGCCATGCAAAATGCGAACTGCGGTGCGCGCCGATTCGATTCCTTCAAGCTCGGCCTGATAGAGCCGGCCGCCGACAATTCCCAAGCCGAGTTGATGCTGAAAGATGCCGTTGATCGGCGCATTGGCGACCGCATGAATCCGTTGCAGTGCCTCGTCCGCATTGTGCGTCACTCCGGTGGCATCGCGCAGAAGTAGGATAAGAAAAATGTAGGAATCCGGAGGCAACGCTCTGGTCTTCTCCAGCATCTGATCCAATGACAGGTCATTGAGCCAGATGAAATTGATGCGATTCGTAAAGGGCTCAAACTCCTTGCGAAATGCGGTTGCCCAATACTGCTCAACCGCCGACGCGCCGATCACGATCGCGATGTTCTTCGTAGCCGGGGCGATCTGCAGAATATCCTCGATGAAACCGGGCCCATCAAAATTTTCACCAATGAAAGCGGCGTTTCTCTCCAGCGCATGGGGAGATAAGCGCCGGCGATCCATTCCGGTGTAAAGGATGGGAGTTTCTGGAAACAGGCGGTCCCGGTATTGCTCCACGAAGACACCTGCGGGTGACCCGATTGGCACTACTAAGTCCGGTTGCCAGTGTGCCTGCCGTTTTTGCAGGTACTCGACGAGGGCCTCCTGCAGGTTTGGATCTGCGTAGCGCGCCATATCCAGGGAGACTTCGTCGAGATCAACGCGTTCTCCCATCTTCTCGACCAATTCGGTCTCAAAAGCGACCGAATGAGTGGTGAATGGCGGCGCGACGCTTCCGAAAGAATGAACGACTAACACGCGCTTCGGCTCGCTCCCTGCCGCGCCGACCGCGGTCAGCACAAAGAAAATGGCCACCAAAGAGCAGGCCATCTTATGGCCGCGAGCGACCCGGTCGCCCTTCCCATGAGGTAGGCGTGTGGCTCGGCATCCGTTCTCCCACATCACAGGACTCTGATTATCAGAAGCGCGCATGCCACGGAAGCCGTAACGGAGCGACGGATGGAATTGTGCTGCGGGCTTGGATTACCATGAGACACATACATTATATGAGACGTTCGTCTTATGAGCGATGCTCAAGATTTGCCTCAAGCCAGATGCAATGTGACGTCGATGGTCAGGACGACCCGTTCCAAAGCTCATGGCAGTCTCCGGCGCGGCGTCCCTACCCGACGAACTGTTCTGCGGTTGGAAAAAAGCTCTCTCTATATATATGAGAGGGCAAGGCGCGGGTCTTGAGTTCCGAAGCTTTCCGTCCAAAGGGCAAGCGCAAGCCCGGCAATGTGGGTCGGCGTTCGGATCTCAGGAATCGAGCTAATGAAGGCTGTCAACGTCTGGAGAATCGAAGAATCTCTGGTTAGACGGGTGCTGCTCCGACGAGCGATCGGATGCACAACCGGCGAGAAGGAGCACTGACAACACGAAGAATAAAGTCGTCGTTCTCACGGGACGCGAAGAATCGCCTAACGAGACTCAAGATCAGCGACCGCGCGAGTTATACGTGACGTTTGCATGCTCTGAAGGCTACGCATAAGGACGGCCAGCGGTTCGCTGCATCGCATGGTTAGACTGCCGGTGCTAAGAATGTAACTTTCATTGTTTCATCTCTTTCTTGTTCTGAGGAGCGCGACCACACCCACAACGAGAGCAACGAAGACCAGCAGGTAGAGCATTTGTGGTTGGTGCGGCGGTGGCGCTCGCTTGGGAGCCATACCTTTTGGGCCGGGCTTGAATTCAATCGGCATCTGGATCTGCGTTACCGTGCCGGGTTCGAAGCGCCACTGCGAATAGGCTTGAAGAGCAGAGCCATCGAGCAGGTCATTGCCGGTGCTTTGCAGCATGCGCGCACCGGTAACCTTGCCGGTCGCTTTATCGACCGTGAGTAGGACAACTCCTTTTCCCGCCAGCCCGCGCCTCGCCCAATCGGGTTGGTAAACGGGCGCGGGGGTGTAAATCGCCTTTGGCCGTGCCGCAGTTCCGCTCGGACTTTCAGGCTGCGCGTATAACGAGGAAAGGGAAACTAGTGTGGCGACCTGCAGAAGAGTGAATCGGCGCATCATAAGAAATCGGGAAGATTTACCGAGGTAAAGATAGAGGCTGCAGCGCCTGGTTAGACCTGTGTTGACGCCTGCTGTACGTTTTCCGGTGGCCTTCCGTCAACGCAGCCTGGAAACATCGCGGAAAGTTTGGTGAAGAAGACATCTCTTTTGTTTTTCGCTTGCCACCAATGATTATTCTCTTGGCTCAGCGCGTCGATCACTTGTCTGATCTTCGCCTTACTCAGCGTCTCGGAAGCGCCAACCATTCGGGAGCGGACAAATGCATGAAAAACACGCGGCAGCTCCTCGTGGAGCATATACTCTATGTCCCGAGCGTAAAGATCGGGGTAGAGAATAAATCGATCGGTAATCCAATCCTCCTGCTTCTGCCGCAACTGCCGCCAAAGCTTCATGTCTGGGGTGTCGAACAACCTATTTAGGACGATAGACACTTCGTCTTTGCTCATGCGGTCTGCGCCGGCAACGCCCATATATGAAAGATAGGCTATCTGCTTTGGCGTAGCCGGTGCTGTAGGCGCAACTGTTGCGATAGG
>QHQU01000100.1 GCA_003219925.1 Verrucomicrobiota bacterium | reverse complement strand
CTATGGCGG
Organism: Verrucomicrobiota bacterium; assembly: GCA_003219925.1. GTDB lineage: Bacteria > Verrucomicrobiota > Verrucomicrobiia > Chthoniobacterales > UBA10450 > AV69. Next base: position 3,854 of record QHQU01000100.1, on the reverse strand, counting down.
AGCATGTCGCTAAACAGTCGTGGCATCGTTCAGATCTCTCGCTCATGTTTCGGGAGCGCAGGGCCGCGAAGGTTACGGTAGGCGACATTCTTGATTGCCTGGCTGCAATGAGGGTCCCGTCGGACGGGCGGATCCTCATCGTATTCGCCGGTTTTTATTGCGATGAACGCCTGTTCCGCTCGCTCGCCCGGACACAGACCAGCTCCGCGCTTATCGATTCAAATCCACCCTCGGTTATTGCACCCCTTTTGGAAAATTCAGACGCGCATTCTGTCGGCCGACTTGTTTGCGCGACTTTGCTCTCGAGCGAATGGTTTTCGGGAAAAAACCGCGCCGCTCCCCTCGCGCAAGAGGTTACTTTGGATACGATGACGAGCCAAATAGCCTCCGTCGATGCTGCTCAGGAGCCGGCGTACGTCGAGAGCATGCGCAGGAATTTGCGGCCGGTTTTCTTTCCTGCTCCTTCGCCGGAACGCCGACTGCTGGCTGAACGTTTCCTGCGCGAGGCGACGCAAAGCGGCGTGCTCGATTTTCCGGCTCTCGTCCATGCGCCGATTGAAAAATGGATTGTTTCGCACCTCTGTCGAACGTCCATCACTCCTAATCAGATCACGGTTGGAACAGGAATCCTCGGGCTAAGCGTGACGCTCCTTTACGCTTTCGGACATCTCTCGGTTGGAGCATTGCTCGCGTTGCTGGTAGGAATTCTGGATGGGGTCGATGGCAAGTTGGCGCGACTGAAGGTTCAGACGACCAGGATCGGCAAAGGCGAGCATCTGCTGGATTATTTTGTTGAGATGTCGTGGTGGGCAGCTCTGGCATCTCATTTTCACGCTACAGGCCAGGTTCGTTATGCTTATGTGATTTGGCTCATTTTCTTTGCTTGCGATTCGCTGGAACGCCTCGCGAAATGGTCCGTGAAGCGGCGAGTTGGCCGAAGTATCGATGATGTTTCTGGATTCGATCGATTCGTGCGCTATGTCGCGGGTCGCCGCAACATTTACACCTGGCTATTTACCTTTTGTTTGTTGACCGGAAGACCAGCCACCGGTTTCATCTTGCTCTGCTTGTGGGGAATGGCGACCGCCGCAGTCCATATATTCCGCGCTTTGCAAATCCGCTACACTTTCCAGAATAAAATTGCGTGAACTGCGTCGCGTCGTGAAAAGAGCTTGGCTCTGCGATGGTCGATCTAACGTTACTTGAAGAATGAATTTCGCGTGCCCCGCGGATTGCTGGCGGTGATGCGGCCGTCTTTCATCTCGTGGATCCAATCGCAAGACTCGGCGATGACAGGATTATGGGTTGCCAGGAGCAAAGCTTTCCCGCCTTGCTGCACGATATTTTGCAACAGCTCGAAGGCGCGCTCGGAATTGGCGGTATCGAGATTGCCTGTCGGCTCGTCCGCCAGGATGACTCGCGGGTCGTTGGCCAGCGCGCGCGCGATCGCCACACGCTGTTGTTCACCTCCAGAGAGATGACGGCTGGGTCTGCGCAGTTTGTCACCCAAGCCCACTGCTCCCAGTAGCTCGGCGGCGCGATCGCGCATCTGCGCATCTGCTAACTGGCCAAGCTTGCGCATCGGGATCATGACATTTTCCTGCGCAGTGAAATCTTCCATCAGGAAATGAAACTGAAAAATGAAGCCGATGAACTTGTTCCGCTTATGGGCAAGTTCGTCATCGCCCAAGTGGGAGACCGGTTGCGATTCGATTGAAATCCGGCCGACGTCGGGCGGATCTAGAAGACCGAGAATATAGAGCAACGTACTTTTACCGCAACCGGAGGGACCGACGACGGCGTGGATGATACCGGGCTCGAGATCCAGTGAAATGCCCCGCAGTGCGTGCACGCGCTCTTCCTCCTCACCCAAATAGCGTTCGATCGCTTCGCAACTGAGACAGATTTCCGAGTTCACACGCTGGAGCCTCGGAGGGTGACGACCGGTGGCAGCTCGGCGGCGCGCCGCGCCGGGACATAACTTGCGATGAACACCGCTAGGATCGCCAGCAAAGTAGCGAACACGTAATGGCGCCAGTCCCATGTCACCAAAAAATAATTGGCGTAAAGCAAACCGCGGATCCGAATCGGAATGTGCGACACGCCCCAAGTCATTACGGCGCCAAGGAAACAGCCGAGCACAGATCCGGCCACGGCGATCAGCGCGCCCTGCCACAGGAAGATCGCGCTGATGTCGATCCGCCGGTAACCCATCGAGCGCAAGATTGCGATCTCTTTTATCTTCGCGAGCACAGACATCGTCAGCACATTGAAAATGCCGAATCCAGCCAGCAGGATGATAAGAGAAACCGTGATCGCGACGGACATTCTTAAGGTCAGGAAAAGCTGCAGCGTGCTTTCCTCGCGTTCTTGCCAACTCGAGGCGTTGTGTTGAAAGAGGGTTTCGAAACGGCTGGCTAAAGCAGGCGCACGATTCGGATTCCGCAGTTTGTATATGATCATCGACGCGCCCGACGGTTGCTGCAGCAGAGCCTGTGCGACTCTGGCATGCGAATAGGCTCGGGTTGAGTCAATCGATCCAATCCCTGCGCGCGCGACCGCTGCAACCGTGAACCGCCAGTACTCCCCGTTGGGCGCGAGCAATTGCACCGTATCGCCCACGCCGGCCTGAAGTAACTCTGCCAGACGTGAACCGATGATGATCGAGCTGGTGTTATTCCGAAAGTCATCAAAGTTCCCATCAGTGAGCTGGTGGAGAATATCGGTGGTCCGCGCGTGCAGTGCGGGATCAATGCCGTAAAGCTCGACAGTCGCGTTCTCAAATCCCGCGCGCGCGCTGACCGTTCCGCGTAGAACCGGGGAACAGGAAACAACATTAGAAAATTGCCTGCTCACCCGCATGATTTCATTTGGGTTAGTGATGCCTTCAAAATAGAGACGACGTCCAATGGTTCCTTTAGAGCCTTTCGCGGAAACCATGAGCGGTTCGTAGCGCGGGCGAAAACGCGATTTGACGACCAGCGCGCCATTGCTGCCGATAGTTGAGTCGATAAAGTAACGTGCGAAGCCCTGGGTCTGCGCCTGGGTGCAGATAAAGATGGCGACGCCGAAAACAACGCCGCTAAGGCTCAGAAGCAACGGGCGCTTGCGATGCGTCAAAAACCGCAGCGCAATATAAAGCGGCGGCGTCATGGCGCCTTCGGCGGCGGCGGTGAATTGATCATTCGCTGGCGCACTGTTTCTCCCGGGCGGAATTTGTCCTGGTCGGAAACAATCACGTGACTGCCTTCTTCCAGGCCATTGGTCACCTCTGTGAAATCGAGCGTGCGAAATCCGATTCCAACTGTGCGCGAATGCACAATGCCATGGTTCACGATGAGCGCTTGATCGACAAGGAGGGCACGCGTCGGCACCAGAAGAGCGTTTTCATGGGTGCCGGTGATGATGTTCATCTCCCCGGTCATTCCCACCATCAAATTGTCGGGCGGATTTTCCATTTCCAGCACAACGGTGTAACGCTGCGTGGTTGGATCGGCAGCGGGCTGAACTGAGGTCACGCGCGCGGTAAAGGTTCGGGTTCGATAAGCGTATAGCTGCACTTTCGCTTTCATTCCCGGCTTCACTTCACCCACATCCTCCTCGTTCACTTCGCCGCGAATATAATTCTTCCGTGAAGAAACTGTGAAAAGCTCGTTGCCGTCGGAAACGAGTTCGCCATCGATTGTCTGGACATTCGTGAGAAGGCCATCGATCGGCGAGCGAACTTCGGCGCTCTTCATCTGGGCTTCCAATTTCTTAGTCGTCTCTTCCAGTGAACGAAGATTGCGATCTCGCTCGATTCGCTCCGTTTCCACTGCACCTCGCAGCCGGTTGGCTTCACTTCTCGCCTTCTC
>QHQU01000099.1 GCA_003219925.1 Verrucomicrobiota bacterium | reverse complement strand
CCCTTCATCGCGCAGTTCCAAAACTCGTTGGGCCACGAATTGCGCCTGTTCGCTTCCGTCATTGAGCGCCACCAGTGCCGGCTTCATCGCTTTCGAATCCCGCGTGGCACTCAAATTCTTTTTGAACTGTTTGACGTTGGCTGCGATCGCGCTGTTCGCGACTTCGAGAATTTCCGGCACGCTGCGATAGTTCAGCTCGATCCTGAATACCTGCGCCTTTGGATAACGCTTTGGAAATTCGAGGATGTTCTGAAAATTCGCGCCGCGCCACGAATAGATCGATTGCGCGTCATCGCCGACCACCATCACGTTCTGATGCTCCCGCGCCAGAACGTCGATGAAGTCGGCCTGGATCTTGTTCGTGTCCTGGTATTCGTCCACCAGAATGAATTGGAATTGCCGCCGGTAAACCCGCGCGATGTGCTCGTGCTCGAGCAGCATGCGCAGCGTTTTTTCGAGCAAATCATCGAAGTCGAGTGAGTTGGTCGCCTTCTTCTTTCGCTCGTAACGCGCCTGCACATCTTTGATTTGCTCGAGCAAGGGCAGGAAGTAGGGAAATTTCTCCGCGAGCAATTCCTCTATTGGCCGCTCGGTGTTAACGACGAAACTAAAAATGTCCGCAAGCACGTCGGCCTTTGGAAACCGCATTTCCTTGGGATCAATTCCCGAGCTTGCCACCACCGTCGCAATCAAATCTTTCTGATCTTCGCGATCCATGATGGTGAAACCGGAGGAATAGCCGAGCGCGCTGCCGTGCCGCCGCAACATCCGATTGCCGATGGAATGAAAGGTGCCGCCCCAGATCCCGGCTGCATCCACTGGCAACAAATTCGAGACCCGATCGAGCATTTGTCGCGCGGCTTTGTTGGTGAAGGTGAGCAGCAAAATGTTGCGCGCATCCACCCCGTTCTCGAGTAAATAGGCCACCCGATAGGTCAGAGTCCGCGTTTTGCCCGATCCCGCGCCCGCAATTACGAGCAACGGCCCCGGCGGGGCTGTCACCGCCGCCAACTGTTGCTCATTCAATTCTGCCGCATAATCGATCGCGCCGCTAAATGCTGAATGCGCTCGTTGCAGGGTGTATTGGCGAGACATGGGAAAGCTACGCTCCGGTGACGAGACAAGGGCTTCAACGGAAATTTCAGGAAACTAAGATTGCTGGTCTGAACAGCAGTCGTAACAGGGGCGGGTTGACTGAAAACTTGACTTACACTTGACCGATTTCAATAGTGGTTTAGAGAAAACCCGGGCCTTCCTGGACTGCGGCCTGAAGCTTGCAACTTGGGGCACTTGACCAATAACTTGACTTATGCTTGACTAATCCACGTGAGTTACAATCCCATTTACACGATTACGCCGGTGTTGCTCGCGCAGGTAGAGCAAATCGCGGGATTGCGCGAGCGGATTCTGGCAGCGGCGGTTCAAGTGCCCTGGATCCCGGCCTTGCAGAAGGACACGCGGATTCGCAATGCTCATTCTTCGACCGCAATCGAGGGCAATCCTCTTACCCTGGAACAGGTGCGGGCAATCGAAGAAGGACGGGAGATTCCCGCGACGGCACAGCGTGCCCGCCGGGAAGTGGCAAATTATTTTGCCGGGTTGCGTTTCGTGGAAAAGAACGCGCAACGCAGTGCGGTCACACATGCCGAGATGCTGAAATTGCATCGTATCATGGCGGGCGACGTAATGGACCAGGGAAGGGCCGGCCGCTACCGGACGATTCGGGTGCGGGTCGGGACTCACGTGGCGCCGCATCCGGAGCAAGTGCAGCCGATGATGTCGGAATTGCTGCAGTGGTGGAATATACATGCGGCGCGGATTTCTCCGATCGTGAGCTCGGCCATCGTGCATCATCAGTTTGAAACGATCCACCCGTTTGCCGACGGCAACGGACGCACCGGACGCATGCTCAGCCTGTGGGAATTGTATCGGCGCGGCTTCGACAGCCATCACATTTTTTCAATCGACGAATTTTATTGGGAAGATCGTCCGCGCTACTACGCCGCATTCGAGAAAGTGCGAAAGGAAAGTAATGACCTCAGCAGCTGGCTCGAGTACAGCGCCGAGGGATTGCGGATGACGCTGGAGCGAGTCTGGACCCGGATTCAAAAGCTGACCGCACATTCTGGAAAGACGAAGCTCGTGCTCCGACCGAAGCAGGAGCAGTTACTTCATCTCCTGCGCGAAGAGAAGGCGCTGACGCCGCGTGAGATTTGGGATGGAGTGGGCGTGTCGAAACAAGGCGCGCTCGATTTATTGCGACCGCTGATTAAGGCCGGGTTGGTGCGGCGGATCGGAACGAAGAAGACGGGCCGGTACGTTTTAACCTGAAGAGGCGAGAATAGGCGTTTAGCGCCAAAGGCGCGATGTCAGAACAGCCTGGGCATCGCCCCGGGACTGTGATTGAATTCTAACCGAGCGCTGAAAGCGCGATTCAACGCTCCGGAATGAATCGCGCTTTCAGCGCTGGGGGTTGGCGTCACACGAAATCCTGGGGCGCTGCCCCAGGCTTAGAATGAACGTCGCGCCTTTGGCGCTAAACGCGTGCCCCTACGTTACCTTTTGCGGTTAAGAATCGTAGCAATCCAAGTACTTGATGCCGGAGCCGGTGTTGAAAATTACGACGCTTTGGTCAGGCGAAATTTTACCTGACGAGAGTAGCGACTTCGCTGCCGCGAAGCACGCTGCACCTTCCGGAGCGACGAAGAGTCCTTCGCTCGAAGCAACTTCTGCGGCAAGGCGGATCATTTCTTCGTCGTTAACTGCAATGGCGCCGCCATTCGACTGGCGAAGAATTTTGAGAATGAGAAAATCGCCTATCGCTTTTGGAACACGTAATCCGGCGGCAAGCGTATGCGCGTTAGGGAACTCGGCGGCGGAGTTTTCTCCCGCTTCGAACGCACGAACGATGGGCGCGCAGCCCTCGGCCTGGACCGAGAACATCCGTGGCCGTTTTTGGCCGATCCAACCGAGTTTTTCCATTTCATCGAACGCTTTCCACATCCCGATAAGGCCGGTCCCGCCCCCGGTGGGATAAATGATGGCGTCGGGTAACTCCCAATTCAGTTGCTCGGCCAATTCGTAACCGAGCGTTTTCTTTCCCTCGATTCGATATGGCTCTTTGAGGGTCGAAACATCAAACCAGTTCTCTTTGCGCCTCCCGATTTCAGCAGCGCAATCCGTAATCAGGCCGTCGATCAAGGTTACGCGGGCACCGAGCTCGCGGCATTCGATAATATTGGCCCGCGGTGTATCGCGGGGCATGAAGACGTGGGCTTCGAGTCCGGCGCGTGCAGCGTAGGCGGCGAGGGCGCCGGCGGCGTTGCCGGCGCTGGGAGCGACGAGTTTGGAGGCGCCGAGATGTTTCGCCATTGAAACGGCGACGGACATTCCGCGCGCTTTGAAACTTTGAGTCGGATTCTGTGATTCGTCTTTGATCCGGAGATCCTGCATGTGCAAAGAGGCGCCGAATGTTCCTGCGCGAAGCAATGGAGTTCCTCCTTCGCTGAGTGAGACAGGTGCGGTCTCAATCGGCACAGGCAGTAATTCGCGATAACGCCAGAGCGATTTTTCAACCCGGGTTGACAGTTCCTTGCGTCTGAGCGCGCGGCCCGCTTGTTCGAGGTCATAAACGGCGAGCAGTGGTTTGCGGCATGCTGTGCATAAGTTTTGCAGCTTCGTCCAGTCGTGATGCAACCCGCAGGATGTGCAGCTCAAATGCGTTAGAAACATGGAATCGGACGGCCTGGAGGCGATGCTAACATGATGTGGCATTGCTGCCATTTGTTTAAGGAAGCCTAACGAGCCGGTCGTGATCGTTGAGCTTGAGGTCTGGGGAGCGCACGCGCCTCGCGTGCTGCCGTTGGCGCCTCGCCGACGGCTTTCTTTGATTAAACAAAATAAACGCATTCCGGCGAGGCGCCGAAATTTGCACGCGAGGCGCGTGCGCTCCCCGGAAAGAGCCGGTCGATTCGGGCATCGGTTAGCATTGCGCACTCCAAGACTCGATCCGTTGTCCGCATTGTGGTAATCCACGCTTCGCATGACTAAAGACGTTTCCGTGCGCCGCCTGTCGCGCCCTTGGTATCGTCCGTCGCTGACGACGCAGATTATCATCGGGCTGATTGTCGGTGTCGCGGTCGGCTGGATACGGCCGGAATGGGGGAATAACGTCTATTTTCTCCGCGACATTTTCTTGAATCTGATCAAATCGATCATTGGCCCGCTTGTTTTCTCGACGTTAGTCGTTGGTATCGCTGGGGGCGGCGATCTACGGAAGGTGGGACGGATGGGCGTTAAAGCGCTCGTTTACTTCGAAGTTGTCACCACCGCCGCATTATTCATTGGCCTGGCGGTCGTCAATTTAACCAGGCCGGGGACGGCGGTCCCGCTTGTGACGGAGGCGAATGAGACGGTCCAGAAAATTGGCGAAACTCATCCGCAGACTTTGATCGAAACGCTCGTGCACGTATTTCCCTCGAGCGTCGTTGATTCGCTGGTGCGCGGCGACATTCTCCAAATCGTCGCCTTTGCCGTGCTTTTTGCGATGGCATTATCGGCGGTTGGCGAAAAGGGAAAGCCGCTCCTTCGCGGAATGGAAAGCCTGTCGCAGGTGATGTTCAAACTGACGAATTACGTCATGAAATTTGCGCCGATTGGTGTCGGCGCGGCCATGGCGCATACCATCGGCACGCAGGGTCCGGGTGTGCTTGTTAGTTTGGGAAACCTCATATTCAGCTACTACCTCGGACTGATAATTTTCGTCGTGTTCGTTTTCGGACTCATCATGGGGATAATCCGCGCGCCGATTCGGCAATTCGTGCGCGCGATTCGCGAGCCGGCGACAATCGCTTTTGCGACCACGAGCAGCGAATCAGCCATGCCCAGAGCGATGGAGGCGATGGAACGACTTGGCGTGCCGAAACGCATCGTCGGTTTCGTTATGCCGACCGGTTATTCCTTTAATCTCGACGGCTCGATGATTTTCCTCGCCGT
>QHQU01000217.1 GCA_003219925.1 Verrucomicrobiota bacterium | reverse complement strand
GAGGAGACCCGTCATCGCCCGAAAAGCGACGACACAAATGACGAGAAACAAAGCCGGAATCATCGGACAGCAAGTTTATCTGTCCTGCGCCAGATGCAACGCTAAACGCGCAGGACTTCGTTTACTTGCTGGCGCCAGCTCGAGCGCGCACCAGTCTGGCTTTGCGTCGGATGGCAGCGTTGCGATGAATAATCCCGCGCTTGGCCGCTTTATCTATCGCCGAAATCAGGCCGCTGATATCGCTCGCCGGTGCGTCGGCGCTGGCCGCGCGCTTACTTAGGGTGCGAATACGGCTCAAGACGCGGCGATTGCGAAGTGCTCGGCGCTCGGTCTGGCGCGCACGTTTGGCAGCGGATTTGGTGTTGGCCATGCGATCAAAAAATTGCGGGCGGGAGCGTCATGGATGCGCTCCCATTTGTCAACCGCAAGTGCGTACTCAGGCGCGCGCGTTCCGCAACCAGGCAGTAGAATCCGATTTCTTTGCCGGTGCGACCGATGTCTTGGGAGCAAGCGGCGTAACGCTCGCCTTTTCCGCGCCTGGCTTTGACGAATCGACCGTGAAAACGGCGTGAGTCGGAGTGCGAGCGGAAGCCGGCGTAGAAACGAGCGTCCCCTTGGCCGCGCGACTCACCTTCGGCAAATGGTCGGCCGTGATTTGCACGATTGCGCCGATAGATAACTGCGCGTAAAGCGAGGAGACGTCGGACGATTTCATTCGAATACAACCGTAGCTGGCGGGCCGGCCGATTGTTTTTTCCTCCGGCGTTCCGTGGATGTAAATGCCCCGGTTATAAGCATGCGCATTTTCAGCTTCCAGACCGCGTAGCCAGAGGATGCGGGTAATGATAGGATCGCGGCCTGGTGTGTTCGGCTGCAAAATTTCGCCGGTGAACCGGCGGTTGTGAAATACCGCGCCGACCGGCGCGTGGTCACCGATTTTCTGAGCAACTTGAAGGGTGCCGAGCGGCGTCGCCATCGAACCCCATCTATCGCCAAGTCCGAATTTGGAGGTAGAGATTGGATAAACTGCGGCACTGCCGCCGTTGTCGAGGAGCATCAATTTTTGATCGCGCACACTGACGATCACATTGGGCTGGACGAACTGCGCGCGTAATGGCGTCGCCCCCGGCGCAACCACCGCAACGAGCAAGAACCAACGAAGGCGAGACATAGGTGCGTTTAGGCCGGGAGCGCGTCAGGCGCCCTGCCGTTGTTCCAACTGAATTTCGGTAGCCATTGTATGACGGAGCAAAACGAGACGTAAAGAAACCCGAATTGAAACATAAGCAAGAACGGGACCGAAAGGAACTGCCGGTGCTCAATCGCGTACCAGACAAAGTAGCTAAAGTAAACGGCAAAAAACATCTCAGCCGCAGGCAATACTGACTTGAGAGGCATATAGCGGCAATTGCGCCAGGGCTGGGCTTTGCGTTCTATCCCATATTTCGGGGTGCGGGTGAAATCTGATTGATGATTGAACACCGCTTCGAGGACGGCGCGGGCGTTATTTAGCGACAAGCCGACCCCAAGAGCGAGCAGGCAGGGCAAAAGCATGATTTCCTTCATCCAGGTTCGCGGATGCAGTTCGCGCTGCGCGCAAATGTAAAAGACTGCGACCGAGACGGAAGCGGTTAGAAAGATCGGCACATCAATAAGCAACGTTCGGACCCACCCGGATTGCGGGCCGCCGGTCGAGGGATGCAGGAGGACAACAAGACAAGCGAGAAGCAAATATGCGAAATTGGAAACAAGATGGCCGGTCGCCTCCAGCTTGATCGGCATCGGCAGCTTGCTCCGCCAAATTTCCGGCAGCAGTTTTTTGCAGGTCTGAATGGAGCCTTTCGTCCAACGATGCTGCTGCGACTTGAAGCCATTCATATCGACCGGCAGTTCTGCCGGGGTCACAACGTCGGGGAGGAAGATAAATTTCCAGCCCGCCAGTTGCGCGCGATAACTCAGATCCAGATCCTCCGTCAGCGTGTCGTGCTGCCAGCCACCAGCCTCTTTAATGCACGACTTTCGCCAGAGTCCGGCCGTTCCGTTGAAGTTGAAAAAGCGACCACTACGAGAGCGGGCGGTTTGTTCGAGGACGAGATGGCCGTCAAGAAACATCGCCTGCACCCGGGTGAGCAAGGAATAGCAGCGATTCAAATGGCCCCAGCGCGTTTGAATCATCCCCACTTTTGGATCGGTAAAGAAATCGACCGTCTTGCGCAGCAAATGAGGCGGCGGAACAAAATCGGCATCGAGAATACAGACGAATTCACCGCGGGCGGTAGCCAGCCCTCGTTCCAGCGCGCCGGCTTTGAAGCCGGTGCGATCGGCCCGATGAATCAGTTCGACATCAAAGCCGCGCTTGCGCAATTCCGCCGCGCAATCCGCCGTAATCTCGCGCGTGTCGTCGGTCGAATCGTCCAGCACCTGGATTTGCAAACGATCGCGCGGGTAATCCAATTTGCTGACCGAGCGCAGCAATCTCTCGACCACATAAACTTCGTTGAAGATGGGCAACTGCACGGTCACGACCGGCAATTTTTCAAATCGGCCGGCCGGCACGGACTCCCGTTTCCGATTCTTGAGAAAAAGGTAAATAATAAAATAGCGGTGGACGCCGTAAGCCGAAAGGCCGACGAGCACGCTGAGATAACAGATTGTCCAGATGAATGAAACCATGCCTCCTTGCGTTAGGAATCCAGACTGCCTTGCCGATTACTCTGCAAGCGCGACATGATGCCGCTTCTGGGGATGTCGTCAAATCAAAAAAGGAGGGTTCCCTCGCGCCGACCGAGTTGAAGTTAAAAGCCGACAACCATTTATCATGTCAGGAAAGCGAAATGGCTCGTCCCTCTCGCGGGGCCCGCGGCATGGGCTTCGCTTCTCGGTGGGGGAGCAATCTTGTGTTAAAGTAGTCGCTGCCGGCGATGGGACAAAGACCAGTCACGACCACAAAAACGAGACGAAATCTCGAACGCTTCGACATTGTCTTGACGGTTCTCCTCGCCGGCTGGGTGCCGTCGATCCTGATGTTGCTGGTTTCTTACACCACTCTCAAAAAGACCCTGGAATCAAAAATTTTGCGCGACCGCCAGACCTTTGTCCAGCTCATTGGTCACCTGGTCGATGACGACTTGGCCAGTACTGCCAGCATCGTCTCCTATTATCAAACCCTTCCTGATATGGAGCGTCTTTTTACCGCGTCCAATCCTCAGGACGCGGCCCAGCAATGGATCGGAGCGAAGTTTTTCTCTTATCCGCGGATTGACGGGATGTTCATCGCTACGGCCGACGGCAAACTTCTCGGTACTCTGCCTTCCGCACCGAATCTGGCGGGCCAGCCGTTTCATCCCCACGTGTGGAAAGAAGGCGCCGACGCTCAAACCAGCACTTACGTTTCGCCCGTTCACCGGCGGCCAGTTGACGGTCGCATGGTCACTGACGTCGTGGGCGCCGTACGAACGCGCGACGGAAAGACTATCGGCTATATCGGCGCGTCTATCTTGATCGAACGGATCGGGCGACGTCTCTCGTCCATTTCGTTCACAGACATGACGGTCTGCCAAATTATCGATCAGCAAGGTTCCCCGCTGTTTACGCCCGACTTCAAACCGGAGACCGAACCAAGATCCCGCGCGGAGGCGAAATTGATTTCCGATATTCAAAGGGCACAGAGTGGCCATCTTAGTCGAGACGGCAATATTTATTCGTTCGAGCCGCTGGAGGCGGCGCAATGGCTGGCGATCATCCGCCAACCGGAAGAAACCGCTTATGCACCGGTGCATGATTTGCTGCGTAAAATCACGGTGCCGGCGGGCTGGCTGATTGCCGGCACGTTGGTCGCCGCCATTCTCGCAGGAAAATTTTACCGACGACAGGCGGAAGCAGCGCGTCGGATCGAGCGCGAAGTGAGCTTTAACCAAAAGATTTTGGCCAACATGCCGATCGGTATCGCATTAGTTGATCCGGAAACGCGCCGTTTCTTGCATGTAAACGATGCCTTTGCGCAAATGGCGTTGCAGATTGGCCAGCTTCCAGGTGGGACTGACATTGGAACGGCGACCTACGATCAGATCAAAATCGTACCGCCAACAGTAATCGAGAATGTGCTCGCGACCGGCCGGCCCTATCAATTGATCGAAGAACCATTCCGGGATCGCACTGGCGCAACCCGTTTTTGCAATGTCAACCTTCTGCGCCTGCTCGATTCGCACCAGGACATTCAGGGCGTGCTCTACCTCGTGGAAGAAAAAACGCGCGATATGACGCTGCGCAACGAACTGCTGAGCGCGAACGCCGCCAAAGATCAATTTCTCGCGCTCCTTTCCCACGAACTGCGCAATCCCCTTTCGCCCGTGATCGCGATGGTTGCGGAATTGGAAGCACACTTGGCTGATTCAGCCGAGGTACGTCAGGCGCTCGACGTTATTCGGCGAAATGTGGAACTGGAAGCGCGCTTAATCGATGACCTGCTCGACATCACCCGCATCGCCAAAGGAAAACTCAAGCTCAGTCTCGAACCGGTTAGCGTGCACAACGTCTTGCAGCGTGCACTTGAAATTTGCCACGAGGAAATTTCGCAAAAAGCGCTCAAGATCGAGTTGAATTTAAACGCTCATGACCATTTCGTTCAGGGCGATCCGGCGCGCTTGCAGCAGGTTTTCTGGAACCTGATCAAGAACAGCGTGAAGTTTACCGACGAGGGCGGACGAATATCCCTTGCCACCTCAAACCCACAGCCTGGACAAATCGAAATCGATGTTAGCGATAGCGGCATCGGTATTGAGCCGGACAAGGTCTCGAAAATTTTCACCGCCTTTGAGCAGGGCCAAAGCTCCATCACGCGGAAATTCGGCGGTTTGGGACTGGGCCTTGCCATTTCGAAGGCGATGGTCCTCGCTCATGGCGGAATCATTTCTGCCTCCAGTCCCGGCCCGAACTCCGGTGCTACTTTCAGCGTCCGCCTCGGCACAATCGCCGAGCCCGCAGCGAAGGATGGCGGGTCACCCCCGAATGGCGCACAACCGGTATCGCGGCCAATGCCGGCAGCCCGCCCGCCCCGTCTACTCGTGGTGGACGATCATGAGGATACCTGCACTGGTCTGAAGATGATCCTGGAACGGCGCGGTTACGATATCACCGTCGCCTACACCGCCGATCAGGCTACTGAAAAAGCGCGACAGGAAAATTTCGACCTCTTGATCAGCGACATCGGTTTGCCCGATCGCAGCGGCTACGAACTAATGAAGGAAATGCGTGGTCGGGGCGTACCCGGTATTGCTCTGAGCGGCTTTGGGATGGAACACGACGTCAACCGCGCCCGTGCTGCCGGATTCTCCGAACACCTAACCAAGCCGATCAACTTCGAAAGGCTGGAGGAAGTGATTCGGCAACTGCTCAGCAACAGCGTCGAAAAACAATAGTCCGATCAAGCAGGAGTTGATGGAGCGTTGGTCGCGGCTTTACGCTCGGAAGCGTCCTTTAATTCGCGCGACAGCTTTTCCACCCGCTGACGCATGATTTTTCCCGGCTTGAATTTCACCGTCGCTCGCGCCGGAATAACGAAGCTGCTCCCCGGCTCGTTCGGATTTCGCCCAACGCGAGGTTTCGTCAAGCGTGGTTGAAAGACCCCGAAATTTCGCAACTCCACCGCCACATTATTGGCAAGGCTGTCCGTAATGTGATCCAGTGTGCGCTGAACGACGTCAAAAACCTGGTGCTGAACCATGCCGGTCTGGTTGCTGATCGCCACGACAATGTCCCTTTTGGTTAACTTCGCCATAATTTAATATACCACAAATAAATCGCGCTGGCGCTTGAATTTGCGTGGGCGAAGCCGAAAATTTGTCATCATTCTGCTTGAGGGCTCCCTTGGAGACATAGCCTATTCGTCCTGAGAAACTTATGGCGGTAACGGTCGACCCAACAGACGACTCTTGAAATAGTCAAATGGGGTCACCTCGAAAAAGGCTTTCCGCAGCGATTTGAGCTGTCCCTGTGCCACGCCGAGCTTGGTAAAAACCGCGTTCCACTCCACTTCCAGGCGGCCGGCATCGTCATTTGAAAGTTCGCGCACAGTGCGCAGAGAAGAACCGCGTTTTAAGACATTCATCGCCCGGCCCGACAGGTCGTTTAGCAAATTCAATTCGCGAAGAACGTGCTCGGTTTCCTGCAACAAATTCGCTCGCACTTCGGTAAATTGCCGTTCCTGTTCCGCCGAAATGATCGGCTTGGCCTTGTCTAGGCCGTAGGTGACGAGGTCGTGCAATTTTTTCCAGCTCTCAAGCTGAAGCGAAATCAGACGCAGTTTCGTTTCGGTTTCTACGTCTTTCATTGCATCGGCGTAACTGCGGCTACCTCGAGGGTTTCATCGAACTTTTGCAGATTATCGAGCAGCAAATGGGCCAATGGCCGATCGACCGATTGCTCCTGGCTGATGATCCCCTCTTCAAAATAAAAGCGGCCCTGCCGCCATCGAAAAATTTCCGCCAGAGCTCCTTCGCCTTCCAGCGTTCCGTAGACGGCATGCCGAACCTCCCCCTGATGAACGTAGATCTCGCTGTTACCGCGTCCCGATTTAAAGGTAAAGCGTCCGCTGCGTTGAACCATGCAGGTCATTTGCAAAACATCGGCCGCCGAAAATTGGTTCAAATTTCCAATTAGAGAATGGCACGGGTCGATCCCTTCCGCCGATGCGCCCGAATGACTATCAAGACCATTTAGAAAACTCCGCACCCCGGCGCGCAGCCGCCTGGTGGACGCAGCGCCGTTCGCCAGCGGGATGTGCTGTCGTTGTGCATTGAGGATTGAATCTGCTGATGGACGCTCCCAGGGGACGCATAAAAGCTTCAATGATGGAAAATGTTGTCGAGCCACCGTCGCAGTCTCGACCGCGGATTCCGGTTCTCCTTCGATGATGAAGCCATCAAAACGCTCCGCAATTAATATCGTGACCGCTTCGGAAAGACTCCGGACAACACGCGTCTCGGTCCAATCCGTCAGATCGAAAATTGATAGCAACCGGTCCTTGAAGACTGGATCTGGATTTAAAATCAGGACTCGAGTTTCCACAGAAAAGACAGAAATTGCTCGTTGGAAAGCAGGAATCCTGCCCTTCTAGCGTTGGCAGCGGCAGTTAACGCACCCAGGCCCGCTTCGGCGGCGGTGCAGGAAACGCGTCCGGCGCTACCTCGTGCGCAGTACGGAAATGAATTTTCCCGACTTGGAAAAGCGCTTGCGGCCCGTGCTTCTCGACGATCGCAGCTGCTGTGCTTTTTATTTCATCTGAAACTCCTCGGCCAAGCTTCACCCCAAGTTCCTTCCCCTTGCGCTCCAACCAATCAATAAACGCCTCCCGCGCCAGGATTGATGCTGCCGCCACCGCGATGTCCGATTCCGCGCGTGGTCGCTGCTCGATCAGAATCTTCCGGCCATGGCGTAAGAGTGCATTTTCGATGACACGCCCATCGGCAAATTTGTCAGAGAGCGATCGCGGACAATCCGGTCTTCGCGACAGAAGATTTTCGATGACTCGGGCATGTCCCCAACCGAGGAGACTGTTGAGATTGCCGAATTTCTTATAGAGGTCGTTGTACCGTGCCGGCCCGATCGCAACCACGTCGGTTCCCTCGCGCGCAATCCGCCGAATTTCTTTGGCGAACGCATGAATCCTTACGTCCGCTCCGATCCGCTTACTGTCCTGCACCCCGAGATCGAGGAGTTGGCGCGCGCTCTTACCATCGACGAAGACACCCGCGATCACCAGCGGTCCAAAAAAATCGCCCTTCCCGCTTTCGTCCACGCCAAAATGCGGTTCAAACATTTCCGGCGAATGCACCTCTTCGTAGCCGAGCCGAGCTTCGCCGAAAACCTCCGGTTCGAGAACGAACTTTACGAAATCCTCCACCCCGCGCCCTTGCACCAAAATCTTTGGACCTTTCTCATAAACGGCTACGCTCAGCTTTTCCTTTTGCGCAAAAAAAATCGTGTACGGCTTCGGCGCAAAGGTGAATCCGCGCTCGCGCAGAAGTGCGCGAAGCTTTTCCGCCTGTTCAGGATTGAGCGGATGCGTGTAAGAGTTCACAATGAGTTCTGGGTTTGAATACACTGTCATCTCGAGCGAAGTCGAGGGATCCCGTCGCGCCAGCAAAAGGTAGTTCCACGGGATCCCTCGACTTTGCTCGGGATGACGGACGACCGTTTCGCCGCAAGCTAAACCGATGGTTTTTGCACAACAAACGCGATCTCCCCTGGCGCCGGAGCCGTGACCCCTATGCCATCCTCGTTTCCGAAATCATGCTCCAGCAAACCCAGGCCGCCACTGTTGTCCCTTACTATAATAGGTGGCTGCGCCGTTTCCCCACTATCCGCTCGCTTGCCGCGACGACTGAATCGAACGTACTGCACGCCTGGCAGGGCTTGGGCTATTATGCGCGAGCCCGCAATCTCCACCGCTGCGCCAAAATGATCGTCGAAAAATTTGGCGGAAGACTTCCGAATGATCCCAGTAAGTTGAAATCGCTACCGGGTATCGGCCTTTACACTGCGAATGCCATCACAGTTTTCGCTCTCAACAGATCCCTTCCCATCGTCGAAGCCAACACCGCTCGCGTTCTCACCCGCCTTTTCAATATTCGCGCGCCAATTGATTCTACCCATGGTCGGCAAGAATTGTGGAAACTCTCGGCAAAGCTCGTTCCCCAAAACACGGCGCGCGATTTTCAAAACGCAATGATGGATCTCGGCGCCCTGATTTGCACCGCGCACAATCCGCGTTGCCAAATTTGTCCGGTGAAAGAGTTTTGTTGCGCCCGCGATCCAGCGTCGCTTCCGCGAAAACGAAAACGCGCCGCAATCGTTCGACTCACTGAATCACACAGTTTGTCTACAAAAGAGGGCGCGGTGCTGCTTGAGCGATGCCATCACCGTTGGCGCGGGATGTGGATGTTACCGCCACTCAAACTTGACGGCTTAAAGCCATCGATTTTGCGGCGACCGATTTATGTCTCGATGTTTCCCTTCACCCACCATCGGGTGAAGCTCCGCATCTTTCGACAGCCTGCACGCGAGATCTACACCGGTAGTCAGCGCTGGTTTCGGACAGATGCGCTCGGCGCGATCCCCATTCCCTCGCCCCATCGTCGCGCCATCAACGCTCTTCTTGCCTGATTGGACGATTGCCCTTTTTTCTGCCAAACCATTCTCATGCGAGCGATTGAAACGCTGCCTGACGCGCACGGCCACTTCGGCGTTTACGGCGGGATGTTCGTGCCAGAAACGCTAATGACGGCCTTGCACGAACTCGCTGCCGAATATGAGCGCGCCAAAAATGATCCGCAGTTCCAAAATCAGCTTGCCCAGTTGCTCCGCGATTTCGCCGGCCGGCCCACCCCTCTTTATTTCGCAGAACGACTAACCGAGAAACTCGGCGCCGCGAAAATTTATTTAAAGCGCGAAGATTTGCTCCACACCGGCGCGCACAAAATCAACAATGCCCTTGGCCAGATCTTGCTCGCGCAAGGAATGGGAAAAAAACGTATCATCGCCGAGACCGGCGCGGGGCAGCACGGCGTCGCCACCGCGACAGTGGCTGCGCGCTTCGGTTGCGAGTGCGTCATTTATATGGGCGCGGTGGATATGGAACGCCAGGCCCTCAACGTCGCGCGCATGAAATTTCTCGGTGCGGAAGTCGTTACCGTCACCGCGGGACAGGCCACTCTCAAGGAAGCAATCAGCGAAGCGATGCGCGATTGGGTGACGAATGTGCGCACCACTCATTATATATTAGGCAGCGCCCTCGGTTCCCATCCTTATCCGATGATGGTGCGTGATTTTCAACGCGTCATCGGCGAGGAAACGCGACAGCAAATCCTCGAACGCGAACAACGCCTGCCCGATCTGCTCGTTGCTTGCGTCGGTGGCGGCAGCAATGCCATTGGCTTGTTCCATCCGTTTTTGAATGATGAGAGTGTCCGGATGATCGGAGTCGAAGCCGGTGGCGAGGGAATTCGATCCGGGAAACACGCGGCGCGATTTCAAGGAGGAAGACTAGGTGTTCTTCAAGGAACAAAAACATTTTTGCTCGCGAACGAGGATGGCCAGATCGAGCTGACGCATTCTGTTTCCGCAGGGCTCGATTACGCCGCGGTTGGTCCGGAACACAGTTATCTGCGCGAGATCGGCCGCATAGAATACGATTTTGCGACCGACGAGGAAGCACTCGCTGGGTTCAAATTGTTGTCGGAAACAGAAGGGATCATTCCCGCGCTCGAAACTGCGCATGCCATCGCGCACATTGCAAAAGTCGCGCCCAAAATGGCCGCCGACAAAATCATCGTGATGAATTGCTCTGGTCGCGGTGACAAAGATGTCGATCAAGCGGCCAAACATTTGTTGTTGGGTTAGTGGAGCTGCGCTTCGATTTCCTCTAGCGTTTCGCGAGCCGCCGGTTCGTTAGGCACAATTTGTAACGTGGCGCGTAAATGCGCTTTGGCTTCGTCATATCTTCCAAGCCTTGCGAGAAGGATTCCGAGATTGCGATGAATCCCTGGCTGATTTGGCTCTAACTCCAACGCTTTTTCATACTGGGCAATCGCTTCCTCATAACGTCGCATTGCCTCAGCCGGAATTTCGCGCGCGCCGTTGCTGAGGTTATTGCCAACGATCGTTAACGCATTTGCGAGATTCGTGCGGATCGTGGCAACCGACGCAGTTTGCCCAGTGGAAGGTTTCGCCTCTTTTAGTCGCAACGCTTCACGGTACTCCCGGATTCCTTGGTCGAATTGCTCCGCGCGACAATAAGCCAAACCAAGCAGGTTGTGATCCTCCGGTAATTCCGGTTTCAATTCGACCGCGCGGCGCAAATGTTCGATCGCGTCGGAATATTTTTCCTGCCGAAAAAAACGTTGGCCAAGCCGCGCATGCGCTTGCCAAGCGTCCGGATTTTTCGCGAGATTGTCTCGCCAAAGCGATTCTTCGTCGTGAAGGACCTGCGTCCGCTGCCATGCGCAAACTCCCATCACTCCGATCGACAGAATGCTAATCACGGCGATCGCAGTCTTAAGTTCGCGGCGCCCGCGATTGGCAAGCATCGTCACGCCTGCGCAAACAAGCGCGATGAGCGAAACGTCGGCAAAATATTGAAGATGATCCGCAACCAGCGTCCCACTGCGAAGGTAAGCCATTCGAACGAGCCCAATCACTGGCAAGAGCGCGACCACAAAATATCCGACGGCAACAAAACCGGCGCGCAGACCGCGGTTTCGGAAAAACCAAAGCAGGCCAATCAGCAAAACCAGCGCAATCAACGGCAGCCACTCCGACAGATCTGGCGAATCGAAGCGCCAACGCGGATAGATCGCCATCAGACGCGCTGGCAGAAAAACTTTGCCCGCGTACCACCAAACCGCCATTCCCGCGTTTACGAAACGGCGCGCAACCGAACCGATTATGATTTCTTCTTCGCCAATCCCGCGATTTTGAAACCAGATCGTGATCAAGCTGAACACCGCAGCCATAACGAAGAATGGCCACGTGCGAATTGCCTCGCGGCGCAACGTCGCGAAATCGCGAGCCCGCCACCAGAGGCACAGCACTAACACCATCGGCATGAATACGACTTGCGTTTTCGATAGCAGCGCCAGCGCGAAAAAGATCAGTGACAAAATATACCAAGTGCGGCTGCGCGGTTTCTCGTCGATTTCAACGAAACACAAGATCGACAACAACGTGAAAAACATCGCGAGAACATTTTTCAGTTCGGAAATCCACGCGACGGATTCTACGTGGATCGGATGAATGCCGAAAATCAGTCCGGCCAACCACGCGCCCGGAATTTGCAAGCGACGCAAAACCAGCCAGACCAGCACCGCATCGGCGGCTTGAAACAAAATATTGAGCCCGTGATAACCGAGCGGGTTGTCCCCGAACAAATGGTGCTCGATCCAGAACGCCGTGTTCGTGATTGGAAAGTAATCTGCCGTTCGCCCGCCCGACCAAATCTCGATCAAACCTGAAAACGTTCGAAGCAATGGATTGGAAGTAATGAGTTGTTCGTCATCCCACACGAAACCAGCACGCAACGCCGGCAAATAGACAAGCAACACCGCGCCAACGATTATCGCGGCCGCCGCCACCAACCGCCAACGACTGGACTCGTCGCGTTTCAGCTCCGTTTGCATGAATCGGAAAATTAGAGAGCTCGCTCGATTGTTTCTATTTGTCATTTCACGGCTCTTTGTGAAGGCTAAATGACTGTGCGCAGCATGACTGGCTACGGCCGCGGCGAAGCCGATTGCCAAGGGGTAAAACTGAGCGTGGAACTCAGCACGGTAAATCGTAAACAAAGTGAGATTGCGATTAACCTGCCGCGTGATCTCACCGAGCTTGAAGCGCGAATTCGTCAGGCGATTAACGCGCGCATTTCCCGCGGCCGCACCAATGTGCTGGTCGCGCATCATGCCAGCGCGGACGGAACGCGGCGTCTCGCTCTCGATGTTGAGCTGGCGCGTTCTTATCATGATGCCATGCGGGCATTGCAAAAAAAACTGGGCGCACCCGGTCAAATCACTATCGACACGATTTTGCAGGCGCCTGGGGTGATGCGACCTCCGGAGGAAGCGATTGAGGCTGAAAGCGCCTGGCCCGCGGTGGAACGCGCCCTCGCTTCCGCGCTCAACCATCTGATCAAAATGCGCGAGCGCGAAGGCAAGCATCTGGCGAAAGATTTGATGCGCCGCCTAAAAGCTATTCGACAATTGCTCAAGGAAATTCGCCAGCTTCATCCCGCCGTTGTTAAGAAATTCCGGACGGCCCTGACCGAACGAATTGAAAAAACCGGTTTGCCGATCAGCAAGGATGACGAGCGACTGGCCAAGGAAATTTTCCTTTTCGCCGACCGCTCCGACATTTCGGAAGAACTGACGCGAGTGGAAAGTCACCTCGCCCAGTTCGCCCATCATTTGCGCAAAGAAGAGCCGGTTGGACGTGCGCTCGAATTTATCGTCCAGGAAATTTTTCGCGAGTTCAACACGTTAGGGGCAAAAGCGAATGACGCCGACATCGCGCAACGGGTGGTGGCGTGCAAGACCGAGCTGGAGAAAATTCGTGAGCAGGTGCAAAACCTTGAGTAATAAATTTTCGCTGTGGCACCGGCATCCTGCCGGTGAAGGAATGGAGCCGAAGCCCCTGCCACGGTCTGCCGCTTCACATAAATGAATTCCAACAAATTTTCGCGCTACGGAATCTTATTTGTCATCTCCGCCCCATCGGGCGCGGGTAAAACCACGCTGTGCGACGCACTTCGGCAAACACCCGATTTCGTTTATTCCGTTTCCTGCACCACCCGTCCGCCGCGCGCCGGCGAAATCGACGGCGAAGATTACCGCTTCCTTTCCGAAGATAATTTTCTCGCGCGAATAAAGGCGGGCGAGTTTCTCGAACACGCTAAAGTGCACGAGCATTACTACGGGACGCTGCGAATCCCTTTGATCGATAATTTGAAAAAGGGCGTGGATGTTTTGATCGACATCGATACCCAGGGGGCGGCCGCCATTCGCAACTGCGGCGATCCCTTTGTCCAGGACGCATTGGCTGACGTTTTTATCATGCCGCCTAATCTGGAAGAATTGCGCCGCCGTCTAACCAAACGCCGCACTGAAACGGCGCAGCAAATCGAGGCCCGTTTGAAAACGGCTGCGCGCGAGATGAAGCACTGGCGCGATTACCGCTACACCATCATCAGCAAATCGATGGAAGAAGATTTGCTGAAATTTCGTCAAATTATGGGCGCGGAAAGAATCCTGAGCCGGCGGTTGATTTTGCAGTGAATGTTTTTTTGGTCATCCCGAGCGAAAGTCGGGGGACCCCGTCGCGAAAACTTTAAGGTAACTTCTGCGGGATCCCTCGACTTCGCTCGGGATGACGGGATATTCCCTCCCGACCATGGCTCCAAAATCGAAAACGAGAAATCAAAAATCGATCGTGCTCGGCGTGACCGGGTCGATCGCCGCCTACAAATCGGCCGAGCTGGCCAGTTTGCTGGTGAAACAGAATCACAATGTTTTTCTGGTGATGACAACTGACGCAACCGAATTCATCACCCCGTTGACCTTACAAACGCTTTCGAAGAATCCGGTAATGACGAATTTTTTTGACGAAAAAGAAAATTGGCGACCCGGTCATATCGAGCTTGCGGATAACGCCGATTTGCTTTTGATCGCACCCGCGACCGCAAATGTCATTGCCGAACTCGCCCACGGTTTGGCAAATCATCCGCTGACCGCCATCGCGCTGGCCACGCGCGCACCGATTCTGATCGCGCCGGCGATGAACGGAAAAATGTGGGAAAACGCCGCAACGCAGGAGAACGTGGAGAAATTGAAATCACGCGGGGTGGAATTCATCGGCCCGGAGGCAGGCATGCTCGCCTGCGGCTACGAAGGCCTTGGCCGGCTTTGGAAAGTGGAGGACATTGCGTTCCGCGCCGAATTTCTCCTCCACCGGCACGATCGATTGATCGCGTGAAGTTCGTCATCACGGCCGGACCGACGCGCGAGCCAATCGATCCCGTTCGTTTCCTGAGCAATCGTTCTTCCGGAAAAATGGGATATGCCATCGCGGCGGCTGCGATTGAAGCGAATCACGAGGTCCTTCTCATTTCCGGCCCGGTAAATCTTGCAGCGCCGGCCGGTGCCAGATTGGTGAGCGTGATCACGAGTGATGAAATGTGCGCTGCGGTGCAGGAGGCGGTGCTCGATTGCGACGTGCTGGTGATGTGCGCCGCGGTCTCCGATTACAAACCGGCGCGCGTGGCCGAGCAGAAAATCAAAAAGCGTGACGAAAGATTTTCGCTCGAGCTCATTCCGGCATGCGACATTTTGAAATCGCTTCCACCATCTCGAAATTTCTTCGTCGTTGGTTTCGCCGCGGAAACAAATGACGTGGAAGAACATGCTCGCGCGAAACTTGCTACAAAAAATTGCGACATGATGGTGGCAAATGATTTGAGCGATCCAAACATCGGGATGGAAAGCGATGAAAATGCGGTCGCGATTTTTTCGCGCAGCGGCGAAAGCGAAGAAATTTCGCGCGCTTCCAAGAAAATTGTTGCGCGTGCACTTGTGAAAAAAATTCGCGCAAACGCGAAAAAAGTTTTGACAAAAAAATTCTGAGGATGAATGAACTCGTAAGTGAAGTTTCTCAAACCCTTCACAGACCCACCGCGATTGCGGATTGAAAGGGGGGAATAGTCGATGCCAGCAAAAAGAAAGAAAGCGGCCAAGAAAAAATCAGCGAAGAAAAAGAAGCACTAACGCATTAGTGCTCTTCACGGCCCCGAAAAGTTTTCGGAGCCAAAACCCAAACTTCAACCCGGGGGGAGAATTCGATTTCTCCTCCCGTTTTTTTTATCCGACTCGGGTTATATGTGGCAATCGGGAAAGAGAGCCCTCACCAGGCGCTTCGCGTACGGTCTCCCGCCCAGATTCCCCAAACACCAGCGACCTCTGCCCTCCTCGCCCACGGGCAAAGGATTGAAGTGAGGGCGATTGGCTCGTCGATTCGTTTTCGTGGTGCACTTTGTGGTCTTTGTGCGAGCTAATCTCTCATGACCCATTATCTCGACGCCGCCGTTAAAGCGGCTTGCGCCGCCGGCGAAATGCTGCGGCACAACTTCGAGAAACCAATGCAGGTGAATCAATCCACCAAGCACGACATCAAACTCGAAATCGACGTCCGCGCGCAGGAATTGATCGCGCAATCGTTG
>QHQU01000098.1 GCA_003219925.1 Verrucomicrobiota bacterium | reverse complement strand
GGATGGGACAGCGCGGTCTCATCGTCGCTCCACCACGAACCGGGAAAACGACATTGTTGCATCATATCGCAGATGCGGTCGTCAAAAATCACCCGGAAATGAAGTTAGTCATTTTGCTGGTGGACGAACGGCCGGAAGAAGTCACCGATTTCAAGCGGTCGCATCCAAAATCCGAAATTATCGCCAGCTCAAACGACAGTGATATCAAGAGTCATACTCGCATCGCGCAGTTGGCGATCGAGCGGGCCAAACGTTTGGTGGAAGCAGGCAAACATGTTTTCATCCTGCTCGACTCAATCACCCGCACCGCCCGCGCCTTTAACAATGCGATGGGCGGCGGTGGACGGACCATGAGTGGCGGCATCGATGCCCGCGCCATGGAAATACCGCGCAAAATCTTCGCGGCCGCACGCAATACCGAAGAAGCTGGTTCGCTTACCATCGTCGCGACCGCCCTTATTGAAACCGGCAGCCGCATGGACGAACTGATTTTCCAGGAATTTAAAGGCACTGGAAACATGGAAATGGTGCTGGATCGCAAGATTAGCGACCAACGCATTTATCCGGCGATCGATATTTTCCTTTCGGGCACGCGGCGCGAAGAATTGCTTTTGCAGCCGTGGGAGCTGGAAAAGGTCAATTTGATTCGGCGCGGTCTCGCCGGTCACAAACCAGGTGAAGCAATTGAGCGTCTGTTGATGTTCGTGAAAAAATTCCCAACCAACACCGAAATGCTCAAAGGCATTCCGGGATAGTGCGCCGGGCATTCTAACTAACTTCCGTTGCGCATTCGCAAGGTCATACGGCGGGTGCGACGCACAAAAAAAGGGAAGTCGGCGCCCAGTTCGAAATTAAGCACTCCGCGAATCCAAAAAGCGGTGATGGCCGCAATCGCGGCAGCGAATATCCAGTCGCCCCTGCCCGGCGAAGCGCTCGACATTGGTAGCGGCAAAGGCGAACTCATTGGTGCCATTCGCGCCCGTTTCGGGCTGCGGACCACTGCCTGTGATTATACCGATACGCTGATGAACGATTCCACTCAGCGAGTGGACATCGTTGATCTCAATGCCGGCAAATTGCCATATTCCGATGGTCGCTTTTGTCTGGTCACCTGCGTCGAAACCATCGAACACCTCGAACAAACGCGTTTTCTATTGCGCGAAATCCATCGCGTGCTCGAGCCCGGTGGCCTCGCGATTATTACCACGCCCAATATCCTGAATTTGCGTTCGCGCCTGCGCTACCTCATGACCGGTTTTTTCAATCTCTTCGGCCCACTTCCGATTGGCGATCGACGTGTTTACAATCCGGGCGGACACATCAATCCGATCAACTATTTTTATCTCGGCCATGCTTTGCGCGAAACGGGCTTCGTCGATCTCCGGCCGAGTGTCGACCATTACCAGCGCCGCTCCTGGCTGCCGTTCGTGATCCTTTTTCTGCCAATGAAAGTCGCTCGCCTCTTCTTTTGGCAACGCGAGAAGAATAAATTCCGCACCATCACTCCGGAAAATCGCGACCTGGTCGCCGCTATAAATTCGCGCGATCTTCTGCTCGGTCGTACTTTGATCACATGCGCACGCAAACCGATGTGATCGAGCCGGAATGGGAAGTCCTTCCGCCGGAAGAAAAGGACAAGCGCGCGCGCCTGGAGCCGCTTTTCCGCTGGGTCGCTGTCGTGATGGACGAGCTGATCACATTTCCAAACACGAAGTTTAAGTTTGGACTCGATCCGGTCATCGGTCTGGTTCCGGGTATTGGCGATACTGCGTCGGCTATCGTTTCTGCGCTGGTCTTGATTCAAGCCGCCCGTCGTGGTGTGCCGAAAATTCTATTGGCGCGGATGTCGCTCAATATTTTGATCAACGAGATCGTTGGGATCATTCCGGGTTTGGGCGACGCGTTTTCCTTTTGGTTCAAATCGAATAAGCGCAATTATCAGCTACTTCTCGCCCACACCGCCGCGCCAGAACGCGCCCGTGCATCAGATTGGCTCTTCGTCATTGTCGTGCTCGCAGCGCTTTTTATCGTCGTGGCAACAGGAATGTTCGTTAGTTTCCTCGTCTTGCGCGGCATTGCGCAATTGCTGGGGCTGCATTGACCGTCAGCCGCCGAAATGCTTGCCGCAGATCGCGTGAATATCTGCGCGAGCGCTTTCGTAGGCCTGTTGCCAATCTTCGCGACCTTTGAATCCCATACGAATAGCGAGCTTGCGCTGCTCGATTGGGTCGGGTGGCAAAGATGATGCGCTTGTGTTGCGCCAGCGCCGCAGGACAGTTTCAAGGTGCCGTAAAAATTCATAACTGCAGCCGAGCAAGGCGGAATCCTCGGATGAAATAATGTTGGCAAGTTTGGAGATCGCCAGCCGCACCGAAGTTTCGCGCACGTCGTGTCGCATCTGCAGCGCCTGAACGAGAAACTCGGCCTCGACGATTCCTCCAATGCCGGTCTTGAAATCGAGCATGTCGTTGCCACTTCCCCTTTCCGCGCGGACGCGGCGTAACATAGCGTCGATCTTGTCGAACAGATCCGGATTGCGGCCTGCGATGGACCAGGCCGCATGCGCGATTGCGCGAAAAGTCTCCTGGTTCGGACCGGTTACCGGCCGGGCGCGAGTGAGCGCCTGAATCTCCCAAAACTGCGCACGATCGCGATAGTAGGCCTGGAAGGCCTCGAGCGAGCCGACGAGCGGCCCTTTTTCCCCTTCCGGACGCAAGCGCGCATCAACCGATGCGATGACACCTTCGGCACTTGGGATTGAAAGAACGGTGATGAGATTTTGTGCCGCGCGAAAATCATCGCCGACAAACATGAGATCGAGATCGGAGGCATAGGTCAACTCGCGGCCCCCGAATTTTCCCATCGCGATGATCGTCAGATTGTTCGCGCCCACAATTGCAGCAGCGGCGAGAAGACAAGCTTCAGCGAGGTCTGTAATTTCCTGCCACAGATCTGGCAGAGGGCAGAGCCCTAACACATCGCGCATAGTCGTGCGCAGCAACTGCGTTTGCCGATAAACCCGAATGGAATCGAGATCGCCGCGTTCGACCAAAGGATGAAGCGAGGCAGTATGTTCTGACAGCGACAAGGAATGGTTGAGGGTGGCGCTGCGAGTGATTTCCTCCAGCAGATGAGGATGACGAATCAGAACATTGGTCGCAAAGAAACTGGCATCAAATGTTCGCACCAGCAGCTCGAGAAGTTTGGGATTGGTCGCGAGCAATTCGAAAAGCAGGCTGCGCAAACCGAAGGCTTCGACGAAACGGACAATGGCGACGAGAGTAGCATCGGGATCGGCGCACTGCGCCAGTTGCTCAAGCAAAAGCGGGCGAAGTTTGCGAAAAATCTGCCGGGTACGGGGGGCAACGTGAAAGGAAACGGAACCCTGTGCTAATTCGCTGAGCGCCCGCGTGGCGCGTGGCGGATCGGCAAAAATATCGAGATTGACCGCTGGCGCGGCGGTGCCGGAAGCGATGAGATGATGAAAAATTTCGCGGACGCGTTCATTGCTCGTCTGCAACTCGGCCAACAATGCCGCAGCGGAATCAAAGCCCAGGCTGCGTGCGAGGCGCTCGCGCTTCTCGGGATCTTCAGGAATGGAATGCGTTTGCCGTTCCGCTTCTATCTGCAAGCGATGTTCAATGCGCCGCAGAAAACGATACGATTCATCGAGAGCGCGCACTTCTGAGGAGGGCAGCAATTCAAGCTGGGCGATAGCGCGCAATGCCTTCAGTGTTCCCTGCTCCTGCAAAAAAGCGTGTTTCGCACCGTGAATGAATTGGAGAGTTTGGACAACAAACTCGATCTCACGAATTCCGCCGGCGCCGAGTTTGACGTCCAATTCATCCGCCGGCACTTCGCGTTCAATCCGACGCTTGATGGCGGCAATTTCGTCGAGTAGCTCCGGGGTGGGGTTTTTCGGAAAAATGAAAGGCTGATGTTGCCGCGAGAATTCGTAGGCCAGCTCTTTGCTTCCGCAAACGTGGCGCGCTTTGATCAAGGCGAGCCGCTCCCACGTTTCGCCGAAGCCGGCATAGTAATTTTCCATGCTTTCAAGCGAACGGGCGAGTGGACCGGCTGAGCCCTCCGGCCGCAATCGCAGATCGATTCGGAACAGATTCGGTTCGCCGCCGGAGAACGATTTTACAATCTGTTCTGCCAGCCGGTTGTGCCATTCGTGATTCGTGAATCGCCCCTGACCTTCTTCGCCATAGAGGAAAATGAGATCGATGTCGGAGCTGTGATTCAATTCCCGGCCGCCAAGCTTGCCCATGCCCAGAATGGTGAATTCAGTGCCGGGCGCGCCTGCGCGCGCGCGCAAGCGAGTGTCGCATTCTTCGTAAACGGTGGCGAGGCAAACTCCAGCCAAGCATGATAGTTCGGCCGTCGTGTCCTCCAGTGCCGACGCCTCGGCCACTTCGCGCAAAGCGATGCGTGTCATTTCGCGCGCTTTCCACAAACGTAAAGGGCGAAAATTCTCAGCTGCAATTGATTCCGAGTTGCCGTGCAATTCGGCCAGCATTCGCCGAGGCCCGCGGTCAGACATTGAAATTTCGGGGCGCGCCAGCCAGCGAAGCAGCCCCGGATCGCGCTGCAATCGTTCCGCGCAAATCTGCGAAACCGCCAGAAGATGAATGAGCGCCTCTTCGCCGAGAGGGAAATCGTGCAAGAAATCTGGAAGCGAACCGTCCCAACCAGACGTAATTTCGCTCAGCGCCTTTTCAACCTGGACCGGATTGAGCGATCCCTCGGCCTTCGATTTTATCCAGCGCGCTTGCGAGCTCATCGCGCCTTTGAATTAACACGAAAGCGAGATCAGGGCTCGGTTTGCGAGAGCATTTTTTCCCGCG
>QHQU01000097.1 GCA_003219925.1 Verrucomicrobiota bacterium | reverse complement strand
CAATGAATCGAAGATATTCGCCGCAGGTAACCAAGCGAGAGCCGAGGGAAAATTTCGGGACCAGGGCGCGATGTCGCGGTCCTTCATTGTCGTAGGAAAAACCGCGACCATCATGACCGATGGTTGCAATTGTTTCATCGAAATCGACAAATGTCATTGGTGGCGGCGGTTCGGTTTTTTGCTCCGCGCGTTTTCGAAAAACTGGATGCAACGGATTCTGCGCGAAGACATGTTTAATATCGGTAACGAGTAATTCCTGATGCTGCTGCTCGTGATGAATGCCGAGTATGATGATCGGTTCGATTTCGTTTAGTGATTCTTCCGAAGCGGAAGCGATAAGATCTTCAACGTGGCGATCAATCCCTTCGCGGTAGCGGAATGATTCCGCCACCGTTGGCCGCGAGATCAAACCGCGCAGGTCGCGCCGATGCATCGTGCCGGCGGCGTTGTAATAAGAATTAAACAGAAACGCATATTCCGGGATCGCCGGCACATACCCGGTGACAAATTTCTTGAGGACAAAGGTTTCGAAAAACCACGTCGTATGCGCCAGATGCCATTTCGTCGGGCTAACATCGGGCATCGATTGGACAACGCAGTCTTCCGCTTCCAGATCGCGCGTCAGCAGTTTCGAAAAATCGCGCACGTCGCGAAAACGCGCGCGCAGCGATTCTGCGCGTGATATTGCCCGGGACGAAACGGGCTTTTCCCCAATCGCCGGCATGGCTCAGGTCTCGTCTGCTTCGAGTTCTTCGAGACGCGCCTCCAGCATTTGATCATGCGCGGCCTCTTCCAAACCGTCGGTGACCAATGCTTGCCCAAGCGTCTCATCGTCCTCATCAAAACCCGGGCGCGGAGCGCGATGTCCGGGCGATTCGGGAACGATTTCATGCTCGTCGTCCGAAACTTCTACTCCGCTACCAATTTCTTCGGGCGCGGCGGTGTGCGGGATTCCCATCAACTCGCGACGGGCCTGTTCCCAATCGGCATCGGTAAAATCATTGGGATCACGTTCGTCGATCAACGCGATCTCGCGCGCACGCCGCTCGGTCAATTCCGGGGTGGGCGCGCCGACGCCGTCCCCATGGACGGAAATTTTTCCGAAGCCCGGTTGTGAGTTTTCATTCATATACATAAATGAATCGAATGGCGGTGGCTAATTGTGCGCACGAGATGGTGGCCGTTATCGAGCCACGAATTTCGCGCTCAGGCAAACTATACTGGTTACGGTGATGTGCCAATGATTCCGTTGCGGGACGAAACATTCGTTCGAAAGAACGGCGAACGGGTCGCGTTCAGCGAATATGGAGAACCAAATGGAGAGCCCGTCATGTTTTGTCACGGCTGGCCGAGCTCGCGCTTGATGGCCCAATTTACCCATGACGCCGCCCGCGAATTGGGGGTGCGAATTATTTCGCCAGACCGGCCAGGAATTGCCGATTCGAGTTTCGTGGCCGGGCGCAAATTGCTCGATTGGCCACCGCTTGTTGCTGAGCTGGCAGATTTTTTGAATCTGGAAAAATTTCGTGCGCTCGGTATTTCTGGCGGCGCGCCCTACGCTTACGCCTTGGCCTGGGCGATGCCGGACCGCGTCCACGCCATTGCGGTGGCGAGTGGCGCGCCTAACATCGCCGAGCTGAGCGATCACAGCGGACTGCTGGCGCTTTATCGATGGCTGATGTTAGCCGACAAAAGATTCCCAGCTCCTCTTTGTCGCCTCGGATTTCGTCTGGCCCGGCCTTTTCTTTCTCTCCGACCTCCCCGGCGCAGCCGCTCCTGGCTCTTGAAATTGCTTCAACCATGCGATGCCGATTCGCTGCGTGACGAACTGGCTTTTGAGGCTTGTTTCGAGAGTCAACGCCGCGCTTGGAAAGCGTCTGCCGTAGGCGTACTGGCGGATGCGCAATTGTTTGCTCAGCCGTGGGGATTTTCGCTGAGTGAATTGCGGGTGCCGGTTCGCTTGTGGCACGGCGATTCCGATCGAAGCTTCTCCCCTGGGGTGGCGAAAGAAATGGCGAAGAAAATTCCGAATTGCCATTTACGCGTCATCGAAGGGGCCGGCCATTATTCAGTGCCCATCCGTCATATTCGGGAAATCCTGGCCGATTTGATCGCCACGTCGGCAAGTTAAAATTTGTAGGGCAGGCATTCCTGCCTGCCAATTTAGATTAACCCCGGCAAGCGGGAGCGCTTGCCCTACAACCACTGAGGGAGCGCCAAGGCGTTAGAAATTTTCCGTGCACCGGGCACAACTCACGCTACGAATTTCCCGTGGAAGATTTCACTGCCGGCACCATCAGCAGCCAGCCTACTCGAAAACAACAGACTCTCGGCGGCGAATGGGACGCGCGCGTGCACAAGCTGGTAAGCGACTTCGGGGCCGAGTATTCGCCCGAGTTGATCGAGGAGATGATCCTGACCGCGTTGAAAATGGCGCGCGACAAAATGAGCGTCGCCGATCTCAAACTGATTTCGCGCTCGATGAAAGAAATGCGTTACGCCGCGAAAATCGTCGCCAGCTACCAGGCATTCCGAAAAGTTGGCATCTTTGGTTCCGCGCGCATCGCCCAAGATTCGCCGGAAGCCAAGGTGGCGGAGGAATTCGCACGGCAAATGGTGGCGCACAATTTCATGATCATTACCGGTGGCGGGGACGGAATCATGGGGGCGGCTCAACGCGGTGCAGGGCGCGACATGAGCTTCGGCCTAAACATTCGGTTGCCGTTCGAGCAGCGCGCCAACGAAACCATCGAAGGCGACAAGAAGCTCATCAACTTTAACTACTTTTTCACTCGCAAACTTAATTTCGTTAAGGAAACTCACGCAGCTGCGCTTTTCCCCGGCGGTTTCGGCACGCTCGACGAATCATTCGAGGTCCTCACTCTGATGCAGACCGGCAAAGCCCGGATCATCCCGGTGGTCTTGCTCGACAAACCGGACGGCGATTACTGGGAAACATGGATGAAGTTTCTGACCCAGCATCTTTACAAGATCGGTTTCATCTCAGAGGACGATTTTTATTTTTTTAAAATTACCCACGACGTCGAAGCGGCAGTGAAAGAGATCACCGGCTTTTATCGTATTTATCATTCGGCGCGCTGGGTGGGAGAGAAGCTTGTTATCCGGATCGCGCGCGCACTCTCCGCCGCGGGCGTCGCCGAATTAAACGACAAATTCGCAGATGTTTTGCGCCGCGGCGCGATTGTCCAAGGCAAGGCGTTACCCCAGGAACGGAACGAGCCCGAAATTCTCAGCTTGCCTCGGCTCGTTCTTACTCCACATCGTCGCAGCTTCGGACGTTTTCGGCAATTGATCGATGCGATCAATCGCGCCGAGTGCGTGTGATTGGCAGCGCTGCAGGCCATCTGACATCTCATAAAACAAACAAACCGATTAGCGCGTAAAACTCGACGGCTTTAAGCCGTCAAGTTTTCAAAGAGCGAAGGTTCTTGGAGAATTGGCGGATCCATATTTGCGAATGCCGCCTGATTTAAGAAGATGGCTAGTAGAAAATAATTCCAGGGGGAATTCCGAAAACATCCGCGCATGTATCTGTCTTGTTTTCGACTGAGACGCGCGGCCGCCGTGTGGCGACGCAAACTTGACGGCTTTAAGCCGTCAAGTTGTGCCACGGAGCAACTGAGGGAATGCGATTTCCTTGACTGGAGGGGGCGACTTCGAAGTCGCAGCCTTTGCTAATTCCTGATGTAATCGCGCGCGAGCGGTGCTGGCGTGGGCACGGCGGAGTGATCCCGATGCAGCGCTACTACTTCAGTGTCGACCTGGAGCTTGTGATGCATCATGCGATCAAAACAGAATTGTTCGCGCGCGAGTTGCAAACCGTTGCGCGCGCACTTAGCGGCGAGCTCTCGATTTTGCAGCAATTCCAGAATTGCTGCCGCCATCTCTTCTTGCGCGCCCGGCGATACAATCAGGCCATGTTTGCGATGATGGATGACTTCGTCCACGTCGCCGACGCGCGTCGCCACGACCGGGCGCCCGCTGGCGAGTGCTTCGCGCAACACAATCGGCGAAGCTTCGGTGCGCAGCGATGCGATTACCACCAGATCACAGGCCGCTAAAATATCGGGAATATCCCAGCGATAACCGAGCATCAGAATACGATGCTCGAGCCCATAACGCTCGATCGCTTCATGCAACCGAATGCCAAGTTTACGTGATCCCGTTCCCTCGCCGACGAAGACGAAGCGCGCGTCCGGCCTTTGCTGCAAGGCCAGGCGGGCAGCGTCCACCAGAGTCAATTGCCCCTTATCCGGGCGAATCATCCCCACATTAACGATCAGCGGCGCATTCGCCGGAATCCCGAACTCGGACCGGAACTTCGTCGTGTCGCGATTTGGATGGAAACGCGAGAGATCAACCGCCGAGCCGATCACTTCGATTTTTTCCGGAGCAATTCTGTTATCCGCGACGAGCTGCCGTTTGATCACGGGCGCATCAGCAATAATCCGGGAGCACCCGTAACGATAAACGAATGTGCGGTTCGCACCTTCGATCGGATCGGTGATGCAACGCGAGCGGGTGAGGGGAATGCCCGACCAATATAGCGGCAGGGCGAGCCAATGATCTTTCGAGCTGAAACTTTTCACCAGGTCGATCCGATGCTTCCGGCAAAACCGCCAGAGACGAAATGAAACAAGCGGATCAATCCGTTTGGTCAGCGCAAAAGGAACAAGGCGGGTGCCGATTTCCCGCGCCTTGGCGAAAACTTCCCCTGCAGGATGGCAACCGAACCAGGCATCGTAGCCATGAGCGTTCAGCCAATTTACCTCGAGACAGGTCCGATATTCTTGTCCGCCCCAGCTCCGGCTGCTTTCCAGAAAAAGAAATTTCACGATGATGTCTGAGATTGCGCCGATTCGCCGCGTTTTTCGAGAACATAATCGTGGATGCTGTTCACGCTGCGAAGCACTTTGGTTGCGATTTCAGAATTGGGCACGCTCACGCCAAAGTTTTTTTCCAAGCCCACGGCAAGCTCGAGCGCATCAATCGAATCGAGACCGATCCCGTTCGGCCCAAACAAGGGCGCATCATCTGCAATCTGGTCGGCCGTGATTTGCAGCATCAGATTCTTCACCATCATCTCCTTGATGCGGTTGCGTAGGTCGGCATCGGACATAGCAAAAGCGCCGCGATATTCACGTAAATGACGGGGAAGTCAACCGTAGTGATTCTCACTGGGAAGAATGACTTCCAAATTCCCCGTCTTCTTGCGCTCCCACATGGCGCAGCAGAGGTTCGGCTCCCATATGCCAGCTCTACGATTTCTTTTCTTTGGTCTGACGATATTGTTAGCCGCCCTTGCACCTTGCTCACTCTCGGCCGACGAGGGTTTTGCTGGCGCGGTGCGATGGCGCAACGTCGGACCATTCCGCGGCGGTCGAACTCGTGCAATCGCCGGCGTTCCCTCTCAGCCAAACGTCTTTTACATGGCGCAGGTCAATGGCGGCGTTTTCAAAACGATCGATTATGGGCGAACGTGGCAACCGATTTTTGACGATCAGCCAACCGGTTCGGTCGGTGCCATCGCGGTGTCGATTTCCAATCCGGAGATCGTTTATGTCGGCAGCGGTGAAGGGCTGCATCGACCCGATCTATCGATCGGTGACGGCATTTACAAATCGACTGACGCGGGAAAAACCTGGACGCATTTGGGATTGCGCGATGGACAACAGGTGGCGCAGCTCGCGGTCGATCCTCGAAATCCGGATCGATTCTTCGTCGCGGTGGCCGGTCATCCATACGGTCCCAATGAAGAGCGGGGAATTTTCCGCTCGCTCGATGGCGGTAAAACATTCGAGAAGGTTCTCTACCGCGACGAAAACACCGGAGGTGGTGACGTCCAGATCGATCCGACCAATTCGGCCGTCATCTATGCGACTCTTTGGGAATCACGAGAAGGGCCCTGGGAAAATAGCACTTGGAATGGCACTAATGGCGGCATCTTCAAATCAACGGACGGCGGCAAAACTTGGAACCAATTACGCCAGGGCCTTCCCGAGAAAATTGTCCAGGCGAACCTCGCGATCGCGCCGAGTTCGCCGAAGACATTGCTCGCTACTGTTAAGTCCTTAGTGGCGTCGAACGTTTTTCGATCGGAAGACGGGGGCGAGTCGTGGGCGAAGACCACGGATGATTTGCGGCCGTCGGCCGGTGTCGGCGGCGGCGAGCTACCGGTCGTGCGGTTCGACCCGAAGAATCCTGCCATCGTTTATTCGGCCAGCGTTGTTTGTTGGAAGTCGATCGACGGCGGCAAAACATGGGAAGGCTGGCGCGGCGCGCCGGGCGGCGACGATTATCAGAACATTTGGATCAACCCGGAGGATTCGAACATCATTCTGCTGGGCAGCGATCA
>QHQU01000096.1 GCA_003219925.1 Verrucomicrobiota bacterium | reverse complement strand
GGAAAGATGCGTCGCTGCGCGAGATCGGTTTGGAGGAGCGAGCGCGCGAAAACGACTGAGAAGTTCTTGGTTGCGGCTTCGCCGCCTTGTGAAATGGATCGAATGGCTCGTATCACTCCCCCAAAATTTCGCGCGCGCGTTCAAGTGCGGCATCGATGTTCGCGCAAATGTTGTCGAGACCGATCCGGTCAACAAAGCCGGAATGAAACAGCACTTTCATCGGCTGCGGTTGCACGCCGCTGAGAAGGAGTTGGGTGCGTTTGCGATGAAATTTCTCCAGCGCAATCTCGAGCGCGTGTAATCCGGTTGCATCGATGGCCGGGACAGCACGCACTCGAAAAATCACGACGCGCGGGACACGCAGAGCACGCGCCAGGGCGGACTCGAGTTTCTCCGCCACGCCGAAGAAAAACGGACCTTCAATCCGAAATACCAGCACGCCTTCCGGAACATTTTTTTCACGAATGGAATCGCTCCCGAGCTCCAGTTCGCTTTCAGGCGTGACCAGTCTAATCTGGGTGATTTCTTCCATTCGCTTAACGAAAAGCGCGCCCGCCATCGCTAAACCGACACCGACCGCGATGGTAAGATCGAAGGTGACGGTGAGAACAAAGGTTAGCAACAGCACGAAAAAATCGCTCTTTGGTCCGCGCGCGAGCTCTGCGAAATTGTCCCACTCGCCCATGCGGTAGGCGACAACGAAGAGCACCGCGCTCAGTGCTGCTAACGGAATAAATTTTGCCAGCGGCGCGGCCACCAATACGATGATCAACAGCGCAATGGAATGAACGATGCCGGCGATCGGTGTTTTTCCACCGCTGCGAATATTGGTTGCCGTCCGTGCGATCGCCCCGGTGGCGGAGATGCCGCCAAAAAATGGCGTCACAATGTTGGCCAGACCTTGTCCGATCAATTCCTGGTTCGAATCATGCCGCGTTTCGATCATTCCATCGGCGACCATGGCCGAAAGTAGCGACTCAATTGCACCAAGCACTGCGATGGTGAGGGCCGGCGCCATCAGTTCCTGAATCTGCGCAAATGAGAAATGCGGCACGTTCAACGCCGGAAATCCGGAAGGGATGCCGCCGAATTTCGTGCCGATGGTTTGCACGCCGAGATGCATAGCCACGACGACAATGGTCGGCACAATTACCGCGACGATCGACGCGGGCACGGCCTGCCATTTTTTCGGCCATAGAATCAGAATGGCGAGTGCAAGTAGCCCGAGCGCCAGCGCCGGCCCGTGCGTCTCGCCCAGATGTTGCGCAATTGTCCACACTTGCTCGAGGGTGTGACTAGGCATCTGCGCATCGAGGCCGAGAAATTCCTTTAATTGCCCGATGAAAATGATGATGGCGATTCCGCTAGTGAATCCCGCGATCACCGGATACGGAATGAACTTAATCAAGCTGCCGAGCTTGAGTGCGCCCATGGCGACGAGAAAAATTCCGGCCATGACGGTCGCCAGGGCGAGACCGGCGTAACCGTGAATCGCGACGATACCGGCGAGAATGGGAACAAAGGCGCCGGTTGGCCCACCGATTTGTACTTTGCTGCCACCGAGCGCGGCGATGATTGCCCCGGCAATGATCGCAGTCCACAAACCTTGCGCTGGCGTAACCCCCGAAGCGATGCCAAAACCAATCGCGAGCGGCAGCGCGACGATGCCTACCGTTACGCCCGCGGCCAGATCGGAGAAAAAAGTCCGCCGATCGTAATTGCGCAAACACTCGATCAGTTTTGGTTTAAAAAATTGCATTGCTCGCGTTCGCCTGTCTGTCATTCCGAGCGAAGTCGAGGAATCTCTAACTGTTTTTTTGTAGCACAGCCATCTTGGCTGTGGGGCCAACGGGCATCTTGCCCGTTGAAAAAAGGCCAAACGTCTCACGATCGAAATTGAGTAGTGGCTGGGAGACAGGGAATGAAGAAACATTGAGAATGACTTCGACTCTTCCGGACACACAGAAAACGACTGACGAACGCTGGCGATTCTGGCGCGATGTGCTCGTCTTCGAGCTCAAAATGTTCATCGGGAACCTCCGAGATCTTGCGCTCATGCCCGTATCAGTGGTGGCGGCTATGATTGATCTTGTCAGTAAAGGGGAACGCGAAGGATCCCTCTTTTACCGAGTCCTGCGCTGGGGTGCGCATAGTGAAGAAATTCTCGATGCCTACAGTCCAATCAAAGACGAGCTGCAAGATCGAAAGGTCAATCCCAACTATACGGCGGATGCAGTCGTGGCGCGGCTAGAAGGCGTGCTGGTGCGTGAGTACGAAAAAGGTGGAACGGCTGCGACGATTAAAGCAGCCTTGGATCGCGCGATTGATCAGTTACACCGCGAAACGGGAAAACATCGGGAGCGGACACGGAGTGTTGTGGTCAAGGCAATCGAAGGAGGAAAAAAGTTGGGCGAGGCGGTGGCGAAAAGGAAAGAGGAGGAGTGAAGTGCATCATCGCGCCCTTCGGTTATAGAGGGACGGCCGCTGTGCCGTCCCAAAAATTGGGGACGAGACAGCGCTCGTCCCTCCAACGTTATGACAGAGCGCGCCGCGCCTCAATGCGCAGCGGAGCGCTCGTGAATCGCGCGGTATTCCGGCATCTTGTGATATTCCACCAGACGAAAGCCCCAATCGACCAGGGTCTGTTTGTCTTTGTTGGTTAAGGCAACCTGCTTGAGGAATTTGGCGACGCGTTCCTTCAGCTCCGGTTGCTGCCCGACCTCGTCGAGAATTTCGAAAATTTCCATCGAGAGTAACCAGTCGTCGGGATGCTGCGCCTGCTGCGTTTCCCAAATCTCACCCAGCCGCTCGTAACCGACCTTGCGCTCGCGAATATCCCGCACTTGTTGATACAGGCTTTCCAGCTTCTTTCGCCTGGTGTCGGACGGCGCTTTGATCGTTCGCTCCTTCGGTACCAGCGCGACTTCAAGAAATGCGTCCTTGTCCGCGGCGCCATTGAAGACCGAGCTGATCTTTTCTCCGACAACCATATCGAATTCGCCCCACGCCGGATCGAACAAGACCCGATCGCCATGTTTCACGGTACAATCAGAAAATGTGATCAAAAGCAGCTTGCCATCCTGCCGGAGAATTTTTTCGACCCGACCTGACACCGTGACGCAGCTTTCAAACCCGATTGTCGCTTTTTTTCCTTCGACAATGCCGATGCTGTGCAGTTGGTCGTTAGAAAGATTTTCGGGCGGGGCATGAACATTTCGCCAGCGACCAATTGGCGCGCCAAATCCTTCTGCGTGCCGATCCTTTCCGTGCCCAGCCAATTCCTTATTTTGAAACGCGAGCGCAGTTGGTCCAGTGGTGCGTAGATATATTGGAAGCGCACGCGGGCGATTCGCGCACTCCTCGCTGGCCGTTAGAACCTCGGTAAAAGTGCCGCTCACCTGCAATCCCGATGAGTATTCACAGGTCGCGATGTTATTGCACTCGATCGCCTTATTGATGCCCTCAAGGCCGCCAACCTGATAAGCCATCGTGCTGGCAAATTCTTCGAGCACCTCACGCAGATGATTGAAATCACGAGAGACGAAAAGTTGCGGCTGACGTGTAGTGATATCGAAAGGCGTGTTCTGGGCAGCAACCGAGTACGGAATTTTTTTCACATTCGCTTCCAGACACGAAACCGATTCGCCGATAGAAGAGAGCAAGCCGGCGCCGTAGATTTTTGGTTTGTCCGGCGTGCCGATCAGCCCATACTCGACCGTCCACCAATGTAAGCGGGAAAGCAGCGCCATTTCGGATGGCTCGCCCAAATTCTTCTGTCGGCGCTCCACTTCGCGAGTCGCTTCCTCAACTTCTTTTGGATCAGAGTTTGGCAGTTCCTTCAAAATCGAGAGATGCCGGATCGCCTGGTAAAGTTCGAAATCCCGGCGCGATTGCATTGCTTTCGCGCCCACTTCACCGAAACGCTGCAAATAATTTGAGTACTCGCGATCGACAATAATCGGCGCGTGTCCGGCCGCCTCATGCACGATATCGGGCGCGGGCGTGTATTCGATGTGATGGATCTGACGCATGTCGCACGCGATCACGAGAACTTTGTAAGCCTGAAATTCCATGAACGCGGCCGGCGGAATAAATCCGTCCACTGCCACCGCGCCCCAACCGATCCGGCCGAGGATATCGTTCATCTCTTCGATCCGCGGAATACGCTCGAACGAAATGCCGGTGTCGAGCAACCCCTGAAAATAGACTTTGTGGGCGTATTCCTTCAGGAAAAAAATGTTCTGGCGCATGATGAAACGCCAGACCGCGTGATCGACCGGGGTGTATTCTTCGTAGCGTTGATCGACTGCGAATTGCAGCAGATGTTTTGGTAGCGATTGCACTGCCCGGTTAGTTCGGCTGAAAGGTTGAATACTCATCGGGGTTTCCTCCATGCGCATGAGCGCCGACTCATTTTACGACGTCGGAATCCTTGGGGCAAGGGCTGTCATCCCGAGCGTAAGTCGAGGGATCCCGTGGAGTTACCTTAAAGATTTCGCGACGGGATCCCTCGACTTACGCTCGGGATGAGGATGCTCATGGGCCGACTCTAATGCTCGCGATGGCGCCATGAACGGCGAATACCGCGGACGATGCCGATAGTAGCAGCCAGCGCGATAATCCAAGGCGCAAGAAACGCCAGCGCAACACCAATCATTCGCACGCTCCACATCTACGCGCTTGCGCCTTGCTGAATGGTGCGGCGTAAGGTCGCAGGCAGACCAGACCCCTCCGCTATCAGATTACCCTGGGAATAAACCTGGATGGAAATGTCAGCCGGTGCGCTTTTTTCGTCGATTTGCAAATTCGGTCGGTCATCGCGACGCACCCTTAGGTTTTCCAGTTTTCCAAGCGCGCTCAACGATTGCATGAGCGCGGCATAATTTTGCACCGGCACCCGCAAGGCGACATTGGCGTACTCGTGCCCATTCGGGT
>QHQU01000095.1 GCA_003219925.1 Verrucomicrobiota bacterium | reverse complement strand
GAAGGGATCGCGGAGTTGTAGCTGTCGCTGTCCTCAACGGCAGATTCCCTGCTCTGGGGAGCGCAGGCCGCTAGCCTGCTTGTTTCGGCTGCTAGCCGAAACGAATTTTCTTTCCGAATTCTCGTCGGCAAGCTGCCGACGAGTGCAGGCTGGCAGCCTGCGCTCCCCAGAAAGAAGCGATTGCGCGAGTTATTCTACGGCTCGCACCGTCCGGCAATAGTCAGCCAAGCCATCCGCTACGGCCTGCGCATATTCGCGAAAGATACTTTTGCGTTGCACCCCATCGAATTCGCGAGTGCCATCGTAATCGCCCGCTTCAATTCGCGCGAAGCCTTCCGTGCTGTTCATCACATACGGCTCGAAATAAATCACCGGGCATCGAAAAACGCGCGTCGCCAGCAGATTGCGCGCATACACGTATCCGCTCGTTCCCACTTTCGTTACCGTATCGGTCGTATATTGGTAAGGCGGCAACCCGGTTTCCTGCGCAAACGTCGCAGCCATCGCATCGGCCAGCGGCAGTTCTTCTTCGTAAGTGCGACTGAGCAAACGCCGGATCATCTCGTAACGCTCGTCATCGTGGGCAATCTCCTCCGGCAGGTAAGAACCGTTCACCAGCACATGAAAATGATTGCGATCGATCAACGTCGGATTTTTCGGATCGCCCCAACCTTCGGCATTGAAATGCAGGCAAAGGACCAGATCAGGCTGCAATTTCATGTTCACCTTCTTCGCGCGGTAACGAATTTCGCTTTGCCGATAAAACAACAGTTCGCTTTGCCACCGAATCGATTTGTCCTTGTCCACATCGTCGGCCTCATAATTTTGCCTTGGTTCGTTCACCCCCGTTTTCGCGAGGACCTCCCTCGCGATTTCCCGAAAATCATCCGGGCGCAGCGGTGTCGTGGGACGATCGTGCCGCCGGGCGAAGGAAACCTCCGCGCCGAGCGCGCGCAACTTCGGCGCCAGGATCTTCGCCACTCGCCAGGTCAGTTCGCCTTCTTCCACCGGCGGTTTGTCGCCCACTTGAAACCAACGCTCCTCCATTTTCGCCCAGCGTCCACCGAGATGACCCGGATCAAGCGTGATATTCAATCCGCTGAGCGGCCGTTTTGCCGAGGCGCGCTGCAGTGTATCAATGCGCCGCCAATAATGCGCCGTCAGCTTGCGCGGGGTTTCCTTGGCGAACCGCAAGGTGAGGAACGTCTGTGCCGCCGCGTCCTCCACGATCCGCGCCGAATCCTCGTTAATTTGAATCAAGTCATCGTAGCCGCGAGTAGCATAAACATTTTGCAATAGCCGCGTAAAATCAACGCGGGTGATCGTTTCCTGGTAGCGCTCCAGCGTCGGCCAGCGCGGTTTATCGGCTAGCGGACTGATCTCCGCCGCGCTCAGCCGGCCCAGATTGAAAAGCGCGAAAAGAAGGAGAACGCAACGGACCATCTGGACTTCGCGTTCAATAATCACGATGATCGGTGAATGCTAACGATTCTTTTT
Organism: Verrucomicrobiota bacterium; assembly: GCA_003219925.1. Lineage (GTDB taxonomy): Bacteria > Verrucomicrobiota > Verrucomicrobiia > Chthoniobacterales > UBA10450 > AV69. Next base: position 3,298 of record QHQU01000095.1, on the reverse strand, counting down.
CTGGGCGATATCGTTGGCGAACCGGGCCGGAGCGCGGTGATCGCGCGCCTCCCGGAATTAAAGGAAAAATACGCGCTCGATTTCATCATCGTGAATGGCGAAAACACAGCCGGTGGACGAGGCATTACCGGGAAAATCACGATCGATCTCTTACGCGCGGGCGTTTCGGTCATTACTACGGGTGATCATATCTGGGACCAGAAGGAGATTTTCGGCTTCATTGATACCGAGCCACGCTTGCTCCGCCCGATTAATTATCCGGAAGGCGCGCCGGGGCATGGAGCGATCGTCCTGGAGACGGCAAAAGGAAAAGTGGGCGTGATCAACGTGCAATGCCGCACCTTCATGCTCCCCATCCTGGAGAATCCATTTCACGCGATGGAAGGGGCGGTCGCGAAAATGCGCACGGAAACTTCGATCATCGTGGTTGATGTTCATGGCGAAACGACGAGTGAGAAAATCGCGCTCGCCCGGTTTCTTGATGGCGAAGTTTCCGCCGTTCTCGGCACCCACACTCACGTGCAAACAGCCGACGAACAGATTTTTCCCGGTGGCACGGCCTTTCTTTGCGATGCCGGAATGTGCGGACCGGTGAATTCCATTATAGGTCGGGCCGTCGAACCAATTGTGCAGCGTTTCATGTCGAATTTGCCGGCGCAATTCCCGGTCGCCGCTGGCGAGGTGCGGTTACGCGGGGCATTGATTGAGATCGACGAGACAACCGGACGCGCCGTTCGTATCGCCCGGGTGGATGAGCCAGCAGCGAGTACTTCAGGAGAAGCGCAGTCCGCCGCGGTGGTGGAAAACGAATATAAGAATGAGCAAGAGAACGGTTGACAGGCTGCACGCCTTGGTCGCATTTGTCTGCCCACAATTGTTTCTACGGAGAGCAACATGCGTTACATGAAATTGTTAGGTTTGGAAATGATGGTATTCGCCATCGGGGCGACGGTGCTGTTCGGGCAAGGCAACCAGGAAGCGGCCAATCTCACACGCGAAGGAATCGAAGCTTCCAAGACAAAAGATTGGGACAAAGCGATTGCCGCGTTTAAAAGAGCAGCACAGCTGGACCAGCATTACGGTCCAAATCTGGCTTCAGCTTTGCAGCAGCGCGCCAGTGTCTATGTGAGTCAGGGGAAATTTCAGGAAGCGGTTACCGATTATTCCGAGGCGCTAAAAGTGAAAGCAACGGATCCCGATATTTTTGAGCGACGCGCCTACGCCGAGATGCAGTTGAAGAATTACGACAGGGCGCTGCACGATTACAACGAAGCGATCAAGCTCAGCCCGGAGGAACCGAAGTATTATCAGGTGCGCGCCCTCATCTACCAAACGAAGGGCGATTTCAAGGCCGCCCTGGCCGACGTGGACAAAATCCTTAAAGTCGATCCCAATAATCAGGATGCACTGCAGCGAAAAAAATTTCTCGAAGCGAAATTGCACGCGCCACCGACACCACCGCCGACGCCATCCGGTCCCATTCCTAATCCTAACGTGCGTCCGCCAGCCACAGCGACTGCAACACCGGCTACCAAGCCTTAAGCAAGGAACGGCTCTCGATTGCCCAGAGATGTAGCTGCCGTCGTCACCGACGGCAGATCTGAAAATCCCTGCCGCTGAGGACAGCGGCAGCTACAACGCCGGGCCACTAAGGAAAAACGCAAACCTCGGCGGCTGGACGGAATCTCGCCCTACCAAACCGTTCTGCCGAAAATTTCGTTGGTAGGGCGACGCTCTGCGGAGCCGCAAAAGGACAACTTCCCTATCTACCCGCAACGAAACTCCTAACTGGGAGGGTCGACTTCCAACACAGCATCGGCTAGAAGCCGATACCACCTACTCTACCAGCGCATCTTGGCCGTTGGGCGAAACTGTTTCAGCCACCGGTGCGAACCGCCGTTTGCGTCGGTTCGCGGGTAACGGCGAAAGCGTCATCGTGATATTGCGGCCGGCGAGCTTCGGCTCCATTTCCACTTGCGACATCCCAGCCAGGTCATTCTTCACCTTGGCCATCAACTGCATCCCAAATTCCTGGTGCGCCATTTCGCGTCCTCGAAATTGCAACTGCACCCGCACTTTATTCCCGCGATCGAGAAATTCTTCGCCGTGGCGGATCTTGGTCAGGTAATCGTGCTCGTCGATGTTTACCCGAAACTTGATTTCCTTCAGCTTGGCTGCCGGCGATGATTTCCGGTCCTTGTCCTGTTTGGCGATATCATAACGATACTTGCCAAAATCGACGATCTTGCACACTGGCGGATTTGCCGTAGGCGCGATCTCGACCAGGTCCAGCTCCAGACTCTGAGCTTTGCGCAGGGCGTCGGACAACTTCATGACGCCGAGTTGTTCTCCAGTCGTTCCCATGATCACCCGCACTTCGCGGGCGCGAATCCGACCATTTACACGAATTTGTAGTTGCAGATTTAGGCTCCTTCCAGCGAAACGAGAGTGCGGCGCATCGCTGTTATTTCATTTTCGCAAATCCGCCGTCGGTTGAACGCGACCGCGGAGCACTCGGCAACGATGCGGCTGCGAAGACCACATCGAGGGGCCCGCAATTTCGCGAGCCGGGGAAAACTGTAGCCACAAAGAAAGAGTCGCAAGATGAAAAAAATCTATTGAGCAGGTGGCGCGCCGAAGTGGGCGGCATGTGCGGCGTAGGCGGCAGCGTCGTCGATCATCGAATCCAAAGTGGCAGCTATAGGTTCCAATCTTATCACGCCTGAGAAGATTGCGCGATCACCAATTTCAGTATCGACAAGAAAGGTCGGGCGCTGCGTTACCTTAAGGGCCTCCCACTCTGTCGTGCTCTGACGAATCCGCTTCTCAATTTCCGGCAACTTGGCCCGTTCCAGCAGTTTCCCTTTCTCAAGTCCGCCAGCGCGAGCTCCGATTTCCGCTGCCACGTCGACATCACGAATCGCTTTTGATCCCTCGCGCAGGATGGAATTGGAAAGCGCCAGTCGCACCGAATCGTCCTTGATTCCAAGATCGCGCGCCGCCTCGGCCACAAGATTGGGCGCCAAATATTCCGGCAAAACCGGTTCGTAGGAATCGCTCCGCAACATGAAGGGCGAGCGGTTCATCAATCCGCTGCGCCGGTAATACCATTCCTCCTGTGCGCGCGACTTCGGCAATCCCGCCCCGTCCATTAGCGCAATTTTCCAATCGAACTCCACCCGATCGCCGTAGCGGCGTTTCAATTCGGCCCAGGTCGGTTGGGACCAGAAACACCAGGAAGACATAACATCCAGATAATTCGTGATGGAAATGCGCACCCCCCGAATTTCGCGAAAAA
>QHQU01000094.1 GCA_003219925.1 Verrucomicrobiota bacterium | reverse complement strand
TTGATCCAAAAGACGCGCTGATTCTGGCTCGGCCGCGCAGTGGCGAGTTTACCGTACGAACCGAAGAGATCCTCGATCTAATGGAAAAGCATGCCGATGAGCTTGCGGTAGTATTAATCGGCGGTGTGAATTTTTTTACGGGTCAGTTGTTCGACATTCCGACAATTACGGCGGCAGCCCGGAAGCATGGAATCACAGTTGGTGTTGATCTCGCCCACGCCATCGGCAACGTGCCGCTGTCATTGCACGATTGGAACATTGACTTCGCGGTTTGGTGTTCCTACAAATACCTCAACGCCGGTCCCGGCGCGGTCGCAGGCGCCTTTGTCCACGAGCGACATGCGACGAACACGAACTTGCCGCGTCTGGCCGGTTGGTTCGGCAACGATCCGAATACGCGTTTTCGCATGCACTTGGAGCCCGAATTCATCCCGGTTCCTTCAGCAGATGGATGGCAAATCAGCAATCCACCAATTCTATCAATGGCGCCGCTGCGCGCTTCCCTTGCCATTTTCGAAGAGGCCGGAATGGACGCGCTCCGACAAAAGTCGATTAAGCTAACGAATTATCTCCAATTCTTGTTAGAGTCCGAGCCGGACGGGCAGTCGAAGAAACAATACACAATTATCACGCCACGGCAGGCAGACCAGCGCGGCTGCCAACTGTCGATCCTGGTGCGCGAACATCCCAAAGAACTCTTTAGCAAACTCGAAGCCGCGGACGTGAAATGCGATTTCCGCGAACCGAACGTGATACGCGTGGCGCCGACACCGCTGTATAACACCTTTCATGAAGTGTGGCGCTTCGCCAACATTCTACGCTGACGATCGTTTCGCCGCAGCTTCTAACAAGAGATTGCTGATTGAGCCGTCGCCGTATAGCTGGCATGATTCGCAATGACGCGAGCGGCACGGTTCTCCTATTTTTTCCTCATCGCCGTCATTGTGCTGGCGGCGGCCATCCATCTCGCGACGCCACTGGTAACAGTTCTCTTTTCCTATTTTGCCTTGCGTAAACTTTATTTTGGCAAACGGAAGTGGTTGTCGCTCGTCCTATTCTTCGTTGTCGTCGCGGCCACGCTGTATGGCCTGGGGTTTCTTATCCGGCAGGCCTTCATTGCCTTTCCCAAGATAGCATCGGAATCGATCCCGCCGTTTATTGCGTATGCGCAAAGTCACGGGATCGAACTTCCGTTTTCAGACCTGGATAGCTTAATCGCGGCCATCCTTGAGGTCGTGAAAAATGAATTCTTATTTGTTGGCAATTTCGCGCGCGCAGCCAGCACGCAACTTGTCTTCGTTTTAATAGGAATCGCAGTCGCGGTTAGCTTGTTTTTGAATCCAGGAATCGAGAAATTTTCCAACAAGCCGAAAAGTCGGAACCTTTTTACCGCGATGACAGATGAGATCAAAATCCGTTTCCAATTATTTTACCAAAGTTTTGAAACGGTCATGGGGGCTCAAATCCGGATTTCGGCCATAAACACGCTCTTGACGGCTGTATTCGTGCTCATTGTCTCACTCAAGTACGGGGCTTTTGTGGTCGGTCTAACCTTTCTTTGCGGACTGTTGCCCATAGTGGGAAACCTGATCAGTAACGCAATCATCGTCGGCATCGCATTTACAATGTCGCCGCGGCTGGCGATTGTTGCTCTCATCTTCCTGGTTGCAGTTCATAAGCTGGAATATTTCCTGAACAGCAAAATCATCGGCGACCTGATCAAAAATCCCGTCTGGCTCACCTTGCTCGCGTTAATCATCGGCGAGCGATTCATGGGAATACCGGGAATGATCCTGGCACCAGTCGTTCTGAATTACATCAAGGTTGAAGCCTCCAAGTGGCCGCCGCCGGATGCCGTTCCTTAACGTACGGACTTTTCCGTCAGCGTTGGAACTGGCTCTATTCTGTGGAACCCGTTGCGGCGGCGCTGTGCCACATTGAGCGGTTCGTTGCGCTCGGCGCGACCCTCGGGCCTTTCCAATTACGCGCTTCCAACGGAGCAAATTTTAGCTCAGTCGAAATCGCTGAGGTCATTAAAATTTCGGAATAATTTTCCCTGTTCTTCGAGAACGTTAACGAGGCTTAATTTGCCCGCCTCGACGAGCTTCTTCGTTAGCGATTGAAGCGAAAAATCCGATCCCGAAAGCGCGGTGATGAAATCGGTCCCGGTGCCTTTCGGATAAATTGCAACCAGCGGCTCGGCGCGGTTCCCGATCATGGGGAGAACGCCACGGCCGGGCTCAACCAGACTGCAGATCAAACGCAAATAATTTCCGGTCATCAACGGCATGTCGATAGCGAGAGCGAGCAAATGATTTGTTGAAATTCGCGCCAGTGTCGCAGAGAGACCACTTAACGGACCGCGCGACGGTGGTTCGTCGCAAACGAATTGCATGCCCGATGGCCGCCAGAGCGGATCAGTTCGTGCCGAGACGAAAATTTCTTCGGGTTGCAATGTGCGCAGAAGATCGAACTGAATTTCCCAGAGCGGTCGCCCGCGAAAGAGAAGCGTTGCCTTGTCCCTTCCCATCCGGCGCGATTCCCCGCCGGCGAGCAACACCGCGCTGATATTCATTAAAAATGACAGATTTCGACTGCCGCATGGTAACATCACGCTGAAAGCAGTGAAAGAAGACGGCATCTCTTCAGGCCAGATCATTCGGCGAAAGCAGGATGGCGCGCTGGAGTATCATCGCGACGATCTCACCATTGAAGAGCCGCTCGAGATTCGCATCGGCCGCAAGACTATTGCGACTACGATGCGAACACCCGGGAACGATGAAGAACTCGCTGCCGGTTTTCTCCTTTCCGAAGGAATTATTCGAGCTTCTGATGAGATTGATAAATTCTCCCGTCCGTCTGGCGCGCGTAATCGGGAAAACATTATAACCGTTACTCTGGCTGAAGGCATAAAACCTAACCTCAACTCAGCGCAGCGTTTCGGAACGATTTCATCAAGCTGCGGTATCTGCGGGAAAGAGAGTATCGCCGTGATCCGGCAGAATTTCCCGTCGATTGAGTCGGCCCCGGGCATCCGCATTCAGCTCGAAACATTGCTCTCGCTTCCAGCGCTCCTGCGTCGGAACCAGGGCGACTTCGCCCGCACTGGCGGAATTCACGCGGCTGGCATTTTTGGTCTCGACGGCAAACCATTCTTGGTTAGAGAAGATATCGGTCGGCATAACGCTGTCGATAAAGTTATTGGCCGGGCTTTTCTTGATCGCGAACTTCCGCTGGCTGCGTGCATACTTCTCGTTAGCGGGCGCGCATCCTTCGAGATCATGCAAAAGGCACTCTCTGCCAGAATTCCAATTGTCGCCTCGGTCTCAGCTCCTTCGACGCTGGCGATGGAATTCGCGCGCGAATGCAATCAGACCTTGATCGGATTCCTCCGCCCTCCGTCATTCAATATTTACGCGCACATCGAACGCGTCATTTTGGATTGATTCTTCTGTAGCGGCGGTCTATGACCGCAGGACAGGCCAGCGGGCCTGTCTTCCGAATCAGCAGAGCAATTGTTTGACGCAATTAATCAGCCCTTGGATTGCGAAAGGCTTCACCAAATATTTCACGTCGTGCTTGGTAAGGAAGAGTGCGATTTTTGCGTCCGTGGCAAAGCCGGTGATGAAAATGAAACGATCGGATAGCGATGGGCGCATTTCTTTCGCCTGCAGGTAAAACTCGTCACCGCGGAGGCGCGGCATCTTCAGGTCGCAGATCACGGCGTCGTACTCGTGCGCTTTCACCTTGAGAAGGGCTGCTTTTCCGTCAAAAGCGACATCGACCAGAAAATTTTCATCTGCCAGGATCCACTGTAAAGCAGAGGCGAGTTGCTGGTCGTCGTCGACCACCAGGATAGCCTTAAGGCGAAGAGTGTTGACGTGAGGCTGAAGGCCTTCCCAATGCGAGTCAGATTTCATCGAGGCGCGGCTTTGATTGAGCAGTCAGGGTGCCAAGTCGAAGGCCAGAGATCAGAGGCGCAGGATCAGGGTTACTGCTCGGTTTGCTTCTCGAGCTGATGTCGAAAATAGCCTTTCCAACTTTCTGGTAAGGCCTTGATTTGAGTAGCTTGCCCCAGCGATTTGACATCGTCCTTATCAAAAGCATAAAGACGCGTGATGTCGGCAACGCTAATGTCTTGTTGCTCGTGGCCAACTAATTCCACGGCATCTCCGGCACCAACCATTCCTTCCCGCATCACCGCAACATAGAAACCGGTGCGACGGCTGGCCAGAAAACGCTTGATGATATCGGCACGTCCAAACTTTATACCTAGTTTGTAGCAGGGCATTCGTGGTTCCGTGACCATGACTTCCGTTTCCCCGATTCGAAACCTGTCCCCGATGTGAACGGCATTCTCCAGTAATCCCTCGGTGGTAAAGTTTTCTCCAAACATTCCCCAGGGCAGATCCATTCCAGGCAGTTCGCTTCGCCAATAGCTGTAGTGTTCCGATGGGTAGAGATAAACCGCCTTATTCACGCCGCCGTGAACGGTGAGATCAGCTTGCTGATCTCCATCCAGGTTCAACCTGCGCATCATTACCCGCCTTTGGACCGGCTCCTTGAAAATTCCCGTGGTAACGAGCTTCCCTTGCCAGGTTACTTCCCTCGGCAATCCAACATTCACTGACAATATCTTCATGACACCTCAGTCATTCGATTATGCCGACGATTCCAACCGCAAATCCACGCATTAAATGCAGACTGCGAATAACTCTGACAGTCGCGGATTCGAGCCGATCCTAATCTTATCTTATAATTTCGCATGAAAAAGCCGATCCGTGGCAGCTGCCTGTGTGGCGGCGTACGTTTTGAAGTCGAGCCCCCTTTTCTGCAGGCGAGTCATTGTCATTGCGACCGCTGCCGCAAGCATTCTGGAACGGCCGTGTGCACGCAAACGCGGGTATTGAGGGAACAGTTCCGTCTCCTCCAAGGCGAAAAGTGGATCAAGGTTTACGGAAAAGGCGAAGGCGCTGTGAAAGCGTTCTGTATAAACTGCGGTTCCAGCCTTTTCGGTGGCGATTGGCCAGAGGGTCCTCAGGTGTCGATTCGCATGGGGGCGTTCGATGACGACCCCGGCATTCGGCCACAGTTTCATACCTTTGTCGATTGCCGCGCGCCATGGGACACGATCACCGACGATCTTCCGCAGTACTCCGAACGGCGAACTTAACTGCTGCCGCTATAATTAACGAGTTACCTGACCCGGATTACACAGATTTGATTATCCGTGATATCCGCGTAATCCGCGGTTAACCATTCAATTGGAATGGCGACAAAGTTTGTTCTCATCGGTAGCGGCCTCGCCGGCGGTCTGCTCGCTGCGTACTTGGGGCGCCGCGGTTACGATGTGGATCTTTACGAACGACGCGCTGATCCGCGCGAGGGAAACATCGTCGGCGGGCGCTCAATCAATCTCGCGCTCTCGACCCGCGGAATTTACGCGCTCGAACAGCTCGGCATCGCCGATGAAGTGTTGCGGCACGCCATTCCTATGCGCGGTCGCATGATTCACGACAAATCTGGCGCGCTCCATTTTTCGCCCTACGACCGCGATCCGAACAAATTCATCAATTCGATTGGTCGCGCTGCGCTGAACACTACAGTGATCGAAGCGGCACAGCGTTATCCGAGCGTGCGCGTTCATTTCAATCATCGCTGCACCGACGTCGATCTTGATTCCGCTACCGCGAAACTCGTCTCGTCCGGTGCAGAAGGGGCCGTGTCGGCCGCAGATTCTGACCGTCAAATAATTAAAGCTCGGGCCGACGCTATCGTCGGCGTCGATGGCGCTTTCTCTGCAGTCCGCCAATCAATGCAGAAGAAAATATCGGGCTTTGAATACGACGAGAGTTATCTCGCGCACGGTTACAAGGAGCTCACCATTCCGCCGGCGCCGGATGGTTCGTGGCGAATGGAAAAGGAAGCGCTCCATATCTGGCCACGCAAAAGTTTCATGATGATCGCCCTCCCGAACCCGGATGGCTCCTTCACCTGCACGCTTTTTTGGGAATTCGAAGGGCCGCGCAGCTTCGCCTCGACCAAGACCGACGACCAAATCCGCCCCTTTTTCGAGGAAGAATTTCCCGATGCGGTGCCGCTGATGCCGTCATTGCTCGATGAATTCAAAACCAATCCAACCGGTTCGCTCGTGACCATTCGTTGTGCACCGTGGTTTTACAAAGACAAAATCGCACTCGTGGGCGACGCTGCCCACGCCGTGGTGCCCTTCTACGGTCAGGGCATGAACGCCGCATTCGAAGATTGCGTCGTGCTCGACAAATGCCTGGCCGAATTCCCCGAGGATCGACAGCGCGCTTTCGCTGATTATTTCGCACGGCGAAAAGAAAATACCGAGGCCCTCGCCAATCTCGCGGTGCAAAATTTCATTGAAATGCGCGACAAAACCGCGTCGAAGGCATTTCGAGCAAAAAAGAAGCTCGATCATCTGCTCGAAGGTGTGTTGCCCGGAATTTATCTTCCGCTCTACACCATGGTCACCTTCACGCGCATCCCCTATTCCGCCGGGGCGAGACGCGCGCGGCTGCAAAATCGAATTGTCTACGCCGGCCTGGCGGTTCTTTTGCTGCTGACCGCCTTCGCTGCGATACGGCTTATTTCTCGTTAAGAGAATTCTCCGAGCCTATGCATTCCACGTTGGATGTTGAGCGTTGGGCGTTTTCTCTTACTCTGACCGTCTAGACTCCACCACATGAACATAGATCTAGCGCAACTAGCCTGTGATCGGTACGAGATTGCCGACACGCTGCATCGCTTCGCGTTCGGCCTGGACCACGGTGACGCCGATTCATTGGCATCGGCATTTACAGAAGATTGCATTTTCGATTTCCGGCCGGCGGGGAGGAAACTTAAGATTGATTTTCCGAAACTGAATGGCCGGGAAGCGATCGTGAATACTCTTATTCCGTTCCTCGGGCCACTCGACACCAGTCACACCGTCAGCAATCTGCAAATCGAGGTCAGTGATGATTCCGCAACATTGTATGCCTACGTGATGTCTCAACATTTCATGCCGCGAGAAGGTTGCCGGCCTGGATCAGAAAATGCGCTGCTAATGAACCGCTACGATTGCGAGCTGGTACGCGACGGCCAGAAATGGCGCTTTAAGCGGGTGACGATTGATAATGCCTGGGCACAAGGCAATCCGGAAATTCTTAACGCCCTCGCGATTCGTCGCGCTTTAGCCGCAAAATCGAGGCAGTCGAAATAGCGCTAGAATCAGCAACCGAGGATTGCCTTCACACCTCGAGTGGGTGTAAAAAGGATCAACATCAACCATCAATCCTATTATGAGTGATACCTATGTCCCATTAATCAGCTCCGGCGTAGCCGGACCACTTGGCGTTCTGCATTTGCCCCGCATGTGGCAAAAAGTCTCGCTGGAAGCGACGGGCAAACTTGCTTCCGGTTATCCCGGCATCGGCCGAGGGTTCGACGCCATGACCTGCGCCGACCTTGGGCTCGAGGAACAGGCGGTGAAGGATTATATTAAGAAGAACAAGCCGACCTATCCGCAGTTCGAAGCGTGGGTGAAAGCGAATGCGAAGTCGCTCACCCCGCAGGCGATCGACAAACACAACACCGCGGTGCGCGGGTACAATCACGACGATGAGACGCGCCAGGAAATCCTGGGCAATTGCAGGATGGCGGCTGACTCTTCTGCACCGAAGGACGCGGTGAACCTGAATAATCTCGACGATTGGCACGAGTTCCACAAAGCCGTTTTGCAATAAGCTTTGCCGCGTCAAAGCGTTGAATCGGTAAAACCTAAATCGTTGTTAAGCCCGAGCGCAGGCGACACGCCTGCCACTACAGTCCCCTCTTGACAGTCTAGACGAAAGATTGAACGATTCTTTACCAAGACTGTCTAGGCTTGAAAGATCTTATGGCGAAAGAGAAACCAGACCTGGTTTACGGAACGCTCGACATGTTGATCTTGAAGGCGCTCCAGCACAACCCGCGGCACGGCCTCGGGATCGCCGATCGGATCCAGCAGATGTCTCAGGACATTTTGCGTGTCGAGCAAGGATCGCTTTATCCCGCCCTTTACCGCCTGGAAGCTCAAGGGTGGATTACGGCAGAGTGGGGCGTGTCTGATAACAATCGTAAAGCCCGTTATTACAAACTGACCTCGGCCGGACGCAAACAGCTTGCAGCGGAAAAGGACCACTGGCTGCGCATTACCAAGGGAATCGATCTCGTCCTTTCCGGAACCTGAATCGTTTATGCCGCGACTCCGCGCCTGGTTTTCTCGACTCCTCGGACTGTTTTCCAAAGATCGCCGTGACGCCGAGATGGCGGAAGAAATGCAAGCGCATCTCGATCTCTTGACCGAGCGTAACATCGCCGCCGGAATGTCGCCCCATGATGCACGGAATGCGGCCTTGCGACAGTTCGGCGGAATCGAGCAGACCAAAGAGATAGCGCGCGAACAGCGGGTATGGCGATGGGCAGACGAATTTTTGCAGGATCTGCGCTTCGGCATGCGAATGCTTTTCCGTAGTCCCGGATTCTCGATCCTGGCGATTCTCTGTCTTACACTTGGCATTGGCACCAACGCCGCCGCCTTAAGTTGGATCGAAGGGATTCTCATTCGCCCCTATCCGCTCGTCGCGCACCAGGACCGGATGTTCGCCCTCAACTGCACGACCCGGGGCGCTCAGGGTTTCACCGGACTTTCTTATCCCGACTTCCTCGATCTCGAAAGAAACTCGACGCTTTTTGAGTCATTCATTATCGATAAAATCACTGGTACAACGCTGAGCAATGGCGACCGCGCCGAGCGTGCGGTCGGAGGAATGGTGTCCGCGAATTATTTCCACGCGCTCGGTATTCGACCGATTCTCGGACGCGGCTTTCGACCCGAAGAAGGCACGGGGCGCAACGCGCATCCGGTCACAGTCATAAGCTACATGACGTGGAAAAATCGTTACAAAGGCGATCCGGATATCATTGGCAAAACGCAGTATATGAACGGCGTTCAGCACACCATCATCGGCGTGGCGCCGGAAAGATTCCACGGCACGTTCATCGGCTACTCGTTCAACTTCTGGGTGCCAACGTCGATGCAGGAGACGTTCGATAACACCGGCTACAAACTCGAAGACCGCGGGGCGCGCTGGATTGAAGGTTACGCTTTTCTCAAACCCGGAGTCACACAGCGGCAGGCGCAGGCGGAACTTTCCGCGATCGCGAAACGGTTGGAGAACGATTACCCCCAAACGGATCGCGGCCACGAGGTTGGGCTGTTACCGCTGTGGAAA
>QHQU01000093.1 GCA_003219925.1 Verrucomicrobiota bacterium | reverse complement strand
TTTAGAAGTCGGAGGGTGTCGCGAAAAATCGCCTGCTCGTCGATGTCCAATCCAACGCCGGTGTGTCCGAGTTTTTCTGCGACGTAAAGAAAGAAACCGGGACCGCAGCCGAGATCGAGAATGTGACGGCGCCGCCCACGATCAAGCGAAAGATCCTGCGCGCGTTCGACGTTGCGTTTAATCCAAAAGTTGGTGTCGCCAAAGCGATGCACTTCTTTTATTCCGCGCGGATATTTCCGGCGGAGTTCTCCCCACGAAGGATCCGTTTCGAGTTGGCGTTGTAATCGGCGCGCACTTACCGGGTGAAACGCGCGATGAATGTGCTCGCGCATGCTGCCGATGATCTCGGGATCAAAAAGCTTTCGCAGTTTGTGGGGAAAATTCATTCCTGTAAGCGTCTGCCAACAATCACCGGGATGACAACGCGGTTGGGCTACCGTGGCTCAAAAAATGGAAACGATATTGCCGACGGTCACGAGTTCCTTCACCCGCGCGGCGTCCCAGTTTGCCGTCCGGATGCAGCCGTGACTGGCAGCGCGGCCGATCGTTTCAGGCTGATTCGTTCCGTGAATGCCAACATGCGGCTTGCTTAACGCCATCCACAAAATGCCAACCGGATTATTCGGACCAGCTGGCAAAATGAATGCGGTGTCGCTTTTGATTCCATAATTCAAAATGCCTTCGTCGTGACGAAAGACAGGCAAGACCGCGATCCCGTTAATCTTCCAAACCCCGATGGGCGCGGGCAACTTGGTTGAACCAGGAGTGATCGGAAATTCCGCGACAAGTTGATTGTTTTCGTAAATGAGAAGGAACCGTTCCGTGGTGTCGACATAAACAATACGGTTGGCGAATGCGGGATTCGGCGGCACGAAACCTTCGTGCAGATCTTCGATTTTAAAGGGCAGAACATTTGGCACCCTTACAGTGTCGCCGGGCTTAAGCTCGTCCAGATTCATCGGGCGATTTAGTTTGCGCAGATAATCCTCCGCGGAATGGAAACGTTCCGCCACAAACTCGAGAAGCGAACCATACTTGAGCGCTTTCAACTTCGCTTGCTCGCTCGGCTTGCTCGCCGTCGGTCCCACAAAGTTTTCCGCTTCCGGTGGAATCGTGTAATTCGTGAATGGTTCCGGGACTTGATCGAGCAACCATTGATCGACTGTCCCGCGTAGCGGCATGAGGTGCGCGCGTTTGTAAGCCAACAACGCCTTGCGAAAAAATTCGCCCATTTCTCCGTCGATCTTGCCGGGACCGAAATCGTTATTATCGAGAAAGATTTGGAGGCGAGTGGCGGTGACTTCGTCGTAGTTGGGCAGAGCCACGAGTGTTTTTTTCTCCGCTCTGAGCGCTTTAGGAGGGGCCGACGTAAGAGGCAAAATCTTGGGTGGTTCCTCCGCGAGCGCTGACCTGCAGAGGCAGCAAACGCCTGCCAGCAGCGAGGCACTCCCAAACCGGTGTTTGGAAACGCGATGAGAGAACCGAAGAAACTTCATTGGCCGCAAGTAATCGACTGACTGGCGGCTACGCGCAAGTAATGCCTGGAGCCCGCGTTAAAATCCATTTCCCAGGGAAATCCAGTCACGGCCAACGACCGCGGCGACAGGAGCGGCTAGCGCGCGTCACCTTTCGGGAACTTCGTCTTTTCCGGTGCAGCGTTCAGGGCGGCGAGAAGTTTGGGAAGGAGCCGAGTCTTGATTGAGCCCGCTTCGCGCGGCGGCACAAGATAGCGCACAATTGCTTCCAACCAGGTGTTTTCGTTGACGCGAAAGATAACGCGCGGGCGTTCCCTCACTTCCAGTTCGTCCACCGGCGTTTTGGCGAGCAATTCGCGGAACATTGCCACCCGTTCCATCATCTCCTCGCCGATTTCTTCCTCGGTGATTTTCTGCATTGTTCGCGAAACGAATTCCAGATCACTATCGTAGGCGATGTAGAATTTGATCTCGTTCCAGATGTAGGGGAAAAGCGGCCACGAGTAGTTGAAAACCATCATGCTTAGCACTTTCGAGTTGGGAAACTTAATGATCCGGCCACTCGGATGATCGGTGGAAAGATATTTGCCGCCGAATTCCCACAAGGTGGTGTCGAAATAACTCACGTCAATAACGTCGCCGGTGGCATCTTCGATTTGAATGCGATCGCCGACTTGGTAAGGCCGGCGGACCAGGATATAGATCCAGCCCAGAAAACTGGTCATCGGCGTCTGCACGGCCAAGCCAAGGATGACTGACCCTATGCCGACGGAAATCAGGGCAGTGTACCAATTAACGAAAATGACGCCGATAACAATGACGGCGATGACCAGAACGACGAGCAAGTGTTCGATTCGACGCAAAGTGAAGCGGGTGGCCGCATCATCGAGACGCCCGATTGCATAAATGGAAATTGCCTTGGCAACCGCAAGCACGATCACGATCAAGGCCGCGCCGCGGAGAAATCGCCGCGAGAGGTCGACGGTGTTTTGCGGCACCGGAATCAGCTTTGATCCGACCAGATAATAGAGAACGGCACAGCCGACGATCAAAAGAGCGTGGGTAACAAACCAAAATTTATCTTTCGTTGCGGCCTTAACTTTTTCCGTACCCGCTTTGGGACCGCTTGTTTGGGAAAGGGCCTGCCGGACCTCAGGCTTTTTGGAAATTTCCTCAGCTGTCTCCGCCGTTGCCATTTACTGTAAATTCGCGTGGCGCGATCCATTTGATTGTCGCGAGCGAGAAGATTCCGGCGATGTGTGTCTTTCTTGTGGCCATTCTGTCGTGTCGAGCGAAGTCGAGACATCTCTAGTTTTTTTAGGAAGAGAATGGTTAGAGATCCCTCGACTCCGCTCGGGATGACAGAAAGGACAGTTGTAAAACTGCCGCGAATCTTCAGGCGAAATTACAGGTGGTTCTAAGCAGTCTTAATCCAGCTTCGCAATACTTCAGCCACGCTCCAGGCTTGTGCGATGCAACCGCCGGCAAAATGTGGATCGCGAGCGTCAAACACTTCGCTAATGCTACCAATTCCGTTGTCGTTGAGATGCTGGGGAAAGGTTTCGAGAAATTTCCGAGCGCTGGTCTTGTCCTGGGGATGCACTTTCAACCACGCATCAACGAAGGGCCCGATTAACCAGGCCCACACGGTTCCTTGATGGTAAGCGCCGTCACGCGAACGGAGGTCGCCGGAATAAATCGGTTTGTAATCGGGATGATCAGGGGAAAGGGAACGCAACCCAACCGGAGTAACCAATTTTTCCTCTACGACCTCGACTACCGATGACCAGCGTGTTTGCTCGAGCACCGGGTGTTCCAGCGAGATGGCGAAGATCTGGTTTGGCCGGCAGGAAGAATCGGTCGTTCCGCTCTGGCCATTGCAATCGACCACGTCGAATAAATAGCCGCCGTCAGCGAACCAGAAGCGTTGATTGAATGAATCGCGTGCGCGTTTTGCCGCATCACTGTACTTTTCTGCGCCCGCACCTTCCCCTTCCTCACGACACCAGCGCGAGAGAAGTTCAAGTGCGTTATACCAAAGGGCATTGATCTCTACTGCCTTGCCGCGACGCGGCGTTACCACCCAGTCCCCCATCTTGGCGTCCATCCACGTTAGTTGATAGCCTTCGGTGCCCTGCGCCAGCAGACCGTCATGCGAATCGACGTGAATATTGAAATGTGTGCCGCGCAAATGATGCTCCGCGATATCGATCAAGACCGGCAGCAGCAGATGCAGAGTGGTCCGATCGTCGGTGTAATGCAGGTAACGACTAAGCGCGTGAAAAAACCACAGCGTCGCGTCGGCGGTATGATAAAGCCCTTCCTTTTCTCCATCCGGAAACATGTTTGGGATGAGCCCATCGCGAACATAATGAGAGAAAGTGCGCAAAATATACCCCGCTTCCAGACAGCGACCGGAAACGAGCGCGAGTCCTTCCAGTGAGATCATGGTATCGCGTCCCCAATCGGTGAACCAATGATAACCGGCGATTACTGTTCGCACTTCATCGCCGGCGGCGTGCGCGCGAGCGGCTTCTTCCGCCCGACCAGCCGGCGTGATGATGAATTGGTCGCCCGCAAAAACCAGCTCGGCCGGAAATCCATGGCGCGCTTCCGGCAGCGCATCGTCCAGCATTTTCGCGCGCCGTTCTTCTTCCGCCGCTATCGCAGCTTCGGGCGCGAGAACGTTAACGATGCCCCATTCTTCCGTTGAAGCGATGATCGCGGCCATGTTGCGCTCCTGCAGGTCGACATGAAAAAATCCCGGGCTCCAGAGAGTACCTTCGTAAGCGTAACCGCGGCTCTGCTCGATACGGTAAACGACCTGGTGAATGTTTTGCGGTGAAACCGTGAATTGCGCGCGATCGCTTGCCAGTTTTATGCGCAACGGTGGCAGGCCGCTGTCAGCCGCGCTGAGTTCGTAGCGATCTTCAATGGCACTCAAACGATAAGGCACAGCCAGTCCTTTGTTTACCGGTGATTCGTAATGGCGGAAGAAAAAGGCGGGTTGCAGCTCGAGTCGCGGGCGCTTCTCACCTTCGAGAATGCGATAGATGACGTGAACGGTGTTTTGCAAATGCAGCATCAGAATGCGTTTTTCGAGAACGAGATCGCGCACGTGATAGGTCCAGACCGGCAATCCATTTTCGAGGCGGAATTCATGTAAATAATCGGCCGCGCCGAGATTAAGCTGACCACCGGCGCGTTCTTCGGCGCCGAGGGAAACGACATCGTCATCCGCAAAACGCAAGAATTCGGAAACGTGACTCCACATCACCATGCGACCGTACGGCGCCGGCAACGCGGCAATGAGCAGGCCGTGATAACGCCGGGTAATCGCACCTGAGATAGTTCCGGAAGCGAACCCGCCGAGTCCATTGGTCACGAGCCATTCGCGTTCGAGGAGCAATTCTCGCGAATGGCTCGTTTTGTCCCATGGCAGGGAGCGGGTGGTGAAAGCCATCTTGTCCGGGAATCTAAGATCCGTTAGAAATCACCTGACCAAGATTGGAATTGTT
>QHQU01000092.1 GCA_003219925.1 Verrucomicrobiota bacterium | reverse complement strand
CCTCCGGTGCCGGTCAGCCCGGAGAGAAACCCGATGCCTGAACCAACTGCCAGAGCGGCGGACAATGGTGGGGGAGTGACCGCTGGGGGATCGCCGCGACGAAAAAACAATCGGGCGGCGGAGAAGAGCAGCACGAGTCCAACAATGATTTTCAAAATTCGAGCTGGTAACTGGAGATAGCCGCCGAAGTAGGCAGCCGGAATAGAAAGAAGTGCAAACGGCCAAAATAATTTCCATGAGAAATGGCCGCCCCGCCAAAATTGAAAAGACCCGATGAGGGCAACCAAGATGTTCAATACCAGCGCAGTGGGCCGAATGGTTGCGGTCGACAGTCCGAACAAGGTCATCGTCGCGATGTAACCGGAAGCGCCCGCGTGACCGACGGATGAATAAAGGAGGGCGATAACGCCGATCGCCAAAAACAGAAAAATCAGATGTGCGAAGTCCATTCTTTGTCATGTCGAGCGAAGTCGAGACATCTCTAATTACTGCTCAGACGGAAAGTAAGAGATTCCTCGACTTCGCTCGGAATGACAAGAAGGTGCTGCATGGCATCGGCTAATATTAAGGCTGAGGGGGTGCTGGAAGAGCCACGACGGGCGAACCAACTGGCTAACGAGAAATCGCCCTACTTGCTTCAGCACGCCGATAACCCGGTGGAATGGTTTCCCTGGGGGAAGGAGGCGTTCGAAAAAGCGCGACGCGAAAACAAGCCCATTTTTCTCTCGATCGGTTATTCCACCTGTCACTGGTGCCACGTCATGGCGCATGAGTCCTTCGAAGATACTGCCACCGCCGACATCATGAATCGCGAGTTTGTGAACATTAAAGTCGATCGTGAAGAGCGACCCGATGTGGATCGCGTTTACATGACTTTCGTCCAGGCAACAACGGGCGGTGGCGGCTGGCCGATGAGCGTATGGCTTACACCACAGCTCGCACCGTTTGTCGGTGGAACCTATTTCCCCCCGGAAGACCGATTTGGTCATCCTGCTTTCAAGAGAGTTTTGCAACGGATTGCCGAAGCCTGGAAAAATGATCGCACAAAAATTTCGAGCCAGGGAGCGAACATTGTTGATGCATTGCGCGAAGCTGCCAAAGACCAGACTTCTGCCGGAGAAATTGATGCCGTTATTTTGGAGTCGGCTTACCAGCAATTTGCGCGAACTTTTGATGCGCACGAAGGCGGTTTCGGTGGTGCCCCAAAATTCCCGCGCCCGGTCACGCTGAATTTTCTGACGCGCTTCCACGCGCGCAATCCGGATTCGGATTCCGGGCAGCATGCTTTGGAAATGGTCCTGCTGACATTGCGAAAGATGGCGGCTGGTGGAATACACGATCATATCGGTGGTGGATTTCACCGGTATTCGGTCGACGCCTACTGGCACGTGCCGCATTTCGAGAAAATGCTTTACGATCAGGCGCAATTGGCTAGCGCTTATCTCGACGCTTTTCAGATCGCGGGCGAAGCAGAGTTCGCCGCAACCGCCCGCGACATTCTTGATTACGTCCGGCGCGACATGACTTCGCCCGCGGGCGGCTTCTACTCGGCCGAAGATGCGGACAGCCCGGTTGCTGTTGGGGCGGTCTATGACCGCCGTGAATCGGACGTCGGCGCTCATAGAGCGCCGCTACAGAGGAATGCCGAAGGCTCATTCTACATTTGGACGAAACAGGAAATCGACGACGCGCTTGGAAAAGACGCCCCAATCTTTTCGTTTCATTACGGCGTTGAAGAAAACGGAAATGCTCCGGCCGGAGCCGACCCTCATGGGGAATTTGTCGGCAAAAACATTTTGATCGAGCAACACTCGCTCGCCGAGACCGCGCGATTCCGTAGCACAGGCGTCTCGCCTGCCGGGCCAACGGGCGTCTCGCCTGTTGACGACGAAGACGAGGAGGCAATTCGAGAATTGCTGGCACAGAGCCGGCAAAAGTTATTTTCGATCCGCAATAAACGTCCTCGCCCGCACCTGGACGACAAAATCATAGCGGCCTGGAACGGTTTGATGATTTCTGCGTTCGCGCGCGCCGCCCAGGTATTAAAGGACGCCTATTATCTGGAAGCAGCGACGCGGGCAGCGAACTTTATTCGCGCCAATCTTTACGATGAATCGCGGAAGATTTTGTTCCGCAGTTATCGCGAAGGCCGCGGCGAAGTTGAGGGATTCGCCGACGATTATGCTTTTGTCATTCAAGGCTTGCTTGATCTTTATGAAGCGTCGTTCGATCCCGGCTGGTTAAAGTTTGCCCTCGAATTGCAGGGGCAAATGGATGCGCTTTTCTGGGATAATGAAAGCGGCGGCTATTTTACGGTGACGGGTCACGACAGCAACATTTTGCTGCGACTAAAAGAGGACAACGATAGCGCCGAACCAGCAGCGAGTTCGGTCACGGCGCTGAATTTGGCGCGCCTGGCGGCGATACGAAACGACGGCGAGTTGCTGGCGCGCGCAAAGAAGACGGTCAACGCCTTCGCGCGGCAGTTGGCGCACTTTCCGAGTGCGTTGCCGCAAATGCTGGTGGCGTTTGATTTTCTGGAAGGTTCGCCGCGACAAATCGTGATCGCGGGCGATTCCGGTTCGCCTGAAACGAAGGCATTGCGGGCAGAACTGCATCGGCATTTTTTGCCGAACAAGGTCCTGCTTTGGGCAGATGGGGCAGAGGGCCAGAGGTATCTCGGAGAAAAGAACGAGGCGATCCGCGCGATGTCGATGGTGGGCGGAAAACCTGCAGCGTACGTTTGTGAAAATTTTGCATGCAAGGCCCCGGTGACGGATGTGGACGAGTTCAGAGACCTACTCACCACCTAGGACTTTTCTGTGAAGACTGTTTCGGCGAGACGCCGAAACCAACACGCGAGACGCGTGCGCTACCCGGAAAAAGATGGGAACGCCATTCGGCGAGACACCGGACGGAGCGCGCAGAATTCGCGCGCTACCCGCCGTCGCGCGAAGTGATATCGGGAAGTTTTTTCCGACGTAAACGCAACCAGTTGTTCCAAGTCTTTCGCATGCTATCGCGCGGGGTGAGATAGCGCTGGTTGAGCTCGTTGCCTTTGAGGATCTGCGCGAGAGCGGATTTCACCGACAGCTCTTCGCAGTTGAGGATGGTATAGGCGGTTCCGACTGCGGCGGCATGATGCGCGTCGCTCGCTGCCGTCATGGGCAGGCCGCGTAATTGTGCATAACGAAAGGCGAACGTGTTGTATCGGCGCAGGGTAGTAGCGGCATTGAAAACCTCCAGCGCATCGATCGGTAACGTTTCAAGGGTGGCGAAGCGAATTCCGGCCCGGAACAAATCGTAGGGATGTGGAGGGATGGCGAGGCCGCCGTGCTCGTGAATCAGCGTACAAACATCACGCGCGGGGCGCCCCTTTAACCGCGCCGCCTCCGGCAAGGTTGTCCCGACGCAAAGCAAATGGCCTTCGGCGGTCGTGACTTCAACTCCGGGAATAATGAGAAAACCCTCCACGGGCAATCCATCTGCGCGCATCAGTTTTTTCCCGAGCAGATAATCGATCGCGTCGCACGTATTGTGATCAGTAATGGCAACCCCATGCAGTCCTTTCGCCCGTGCGCTGGCAATTAAGTCTTCGGGGCGGGACACGCCGTCACCGGAAAAAAAGGTGTGGGTGTGGAGGTCGATATTGAACGGCATCGCGCGACAACGCTAGTTTGTGGTGCGAAAAATGGAAAGCATCGGTTTCAAGGAATGGTCGTCGGCTGCCATACCCTGGGCCTTAGGTTTTGTTCTGGACGCGCGCAAGCGCGACCATTCATGCGAGGGAGCCACCGTTCGCAGAGAAGAGCTCGGGGAGGTCAAGCTTAATCGCAGGCAACCTCACCCCGAATGTCGCGGAACCGATTTTCGGTCGCCCGATGTCGTAAGTCTTGACCGGAGCGGCTTGACTGACTGCTGCAGAAGCGGACCTCCGATTACGAGCTCGAGCTGCGTTAGCTCAGCGCCATCGCGACTCTCGCTGTAGCGGCGTACATTCTGTTGTATAAAGTCACGCACCGTCTGTTCGGGAGTGAGATGAAGAAAGTCTGTAAGCCGCTCGCTTGTCCCGAGTGGGTCCGCCACAAATGCGGAGTAAGACACCTCGAGCCAGTTGTCTTGTGGCAGGCGCCCAAGGAATGACGTAACCGCCTGCGTGCTGACGCGCCATTCCAACAGCCCCTTTTCGTAATAGGACTGGCAAAGCGCCGGGACAGGTGCCGTTTCAGGCATCGATTGCGCGTACTCCGCGAGCATATTCCATCTGTACTGATCTGGTTTGAACCATCTACCTTGAAGGCTCATTGTCTCGATGGATCGCGCCACTTCAAGGCCGTTGCGCCAGATATGGATGAAACGACAGTCCGGAAACATGCCTCGAATAAATGGGAGCCGAAAGTTGTTGATAGGAAGCTTCTCGACGAGGATAGGTCGACGTGATTTCTGGAGTTCCAATGCAAAGAGCTTTCTTAGCGCTCGCGTCTTCCTTGGGTTTACATCGGACTCAGTAAACGCAAGTTTCCCGCGTCGGGTTATTGCACGTTCACTCCAGATGTCCGTTTCCGGATAGGCAGAGGTCCATAAGGGCCTGTGCTCATGAAGGTATGTGACACTGGGGTGTTGTGCCAATAGGTTTCCGAGAATCGTCGTGCCGGAACGGCCGCAGCCAAGGATAAAGACCGGAGACTCAACAGAGCTTGTTCTCATAGTCGGGCGGTGAAAGTGCCGCGTGGTGCTTCGGTGACTTCATCTTCAGCAACAGCGACGGTGCCGGGGAAGTCGGCAAGGAGCACGATGATGCTTCGCGTCATGAGGTCGAACCGGCTAAAACTCAGTCGCGGCTAGCATTAGCCCGACAGGCAAACTCGGACAATACTTTAATTATGATAACGCGAGGAAACAGCCCGGTAGCGGTCGGCTGAGTCACCGTTAATTGGGGTTCAAATTCGCA
>QHQU01000153.1 GCA_003219925.1 Verrucomicrobiota bacterium | reverse complement strand
CATCGCTTATTTCGCGGGCGGATGCGTGCGCGACATGGTCCGCAGTTTGGCGGCAAAAGATTTCGACGTCGCGACAGATGCGACGCCTGACATTGTGCAGAAGATTTTTTCGCACACCTACGCTGTCGGCGCGCACTTCGGCGTCGTCGTTGTCGTCGAGAATGGATTCAATTTTGAAGTTGCGACATTTCGATCGGACGGCGCGTATCTGGATCACCGTCATCCGGTCGATGTGCGATTTTCGTCGCCGGAAGAAGATGCGAAGCGGCGCGATTTTACCATTAACGGGATGTTCTTCGATCCGGCGAAGAACGAAGTGATCGATTTCGTCGGTGGCCGCGCTGACTTAGAAGCAAAACTTGTTCGGGCAATCGGCGATCCCGCCGCCCGTTTTGCTGAAGATCGGCTGCGCATGCTACGCGCAGTTCGTTTCGCGACTGTGCTCGATTACAAGATCGACAATCGAACATGGGACGCGCTCGTTGCGAATGCGGCGTCGATCAACGAGATCAGCGCGGAACGGATCCGCGAGGAATTACTAAAGATTTTTCTTTCCCCGAACCGTGTTCGCGGCTGGGACCTGCTCGATCGGAGCGGATTGCTGCGCGCAATTTTGCCAGAGCTCGACGCGATGAAAGGTTGTTTACAACCCGAACAATTTCACCCCGAGGGCGACGTTTTTCAGCATACGCGACTGATGCTGGAATTGTTGCCGGAAGAAGTTTCGGCGCCTCTCATGTTTGCCGTTTTACTTCACGATGTGGCCAAGCCGGTGACCGCGACTGTCGACGAAACCGGCCGAATCCGTTTCAACGAGCACGACCGAATCGGCGCAGCAATGACCGAATCGATCATGGAACGGTTGCGATTTTCGCGCGCAGAGATCGACGCAGTGGTCGAGATGGTGCGCCAGCACATGGTCTTCAAGGATGTGCCGAAGATGCGGGTGGCAAAACTGAAGCGCTTCATGGCGCGGCCGACGTTTGAAGAGGAGCTCGAGCTGCATCGAGTCGACTGTGCAAGCAGCCACCAGATGATGGACAATTACGAGTTCCTCTTGCGCAAACGCGAGGAGTTCGCAAACGAACCAATCATCCCGCCGCCACTCGTCCGCGGCGACGATTTGATCGCACTCGGAATGAAGCCCGGTCCGAAGTTCGGGGAGATCCTTGAAGCGGTCGAAACGCTGCAACTTGAAGGCGCGTTGAAAGATCGGGAAGAAGCCCTCGATTGGGTAAAGCGCGAATACTCGCCAGGCCAAAGAGCTTAATAGAGTAGAGCATTCGGCGCCCAACGTTAGAAGTTGGACGCCGAATGAAACAGATCTGCCGGACGCGTGCGGTAGCGCGATTTTCGCCGACAAAACACCTTCGCCACTCCGACTCTTCGGGTACAAAAACATGCCGCGCGTTTGGCGCGGCATGTCTAGACGTAGAATTGGCTGTTGGAGACGCTTTTTACCTTGTCTGGTTGCCCTGAATGAAGATGGTGATCGTGTTGCTCGTGTTATTGTTTTCGATGCTTTCGGCGACTGCGTGACTCGAATCGGCAATCGCGAATATGTTATGATTACCTTTCTTCACGTTTGAGGTGTCCCAAGTCAACGTGACGGTGGTCGATTGATTAACGCTCAGCGCGCCAGTGCCAACTTGACCGATCAGTTTACCGTCGAGGTAGAATCCCGTGTTAGAGGCGGCTGCAGTCGCTTCGCCTTGGTTCTTAATCGTCACAGTCAAAGGAATCTTTTGTCCTTGTCTCGCTTGGTTGTTAGTAGATGTGAGATTCAGGGCGATCAGGTCCGGCAACGGCAGACAGGTCCTAACGACAGGATTGGTGAGCGCCAACGGGCCGCTAGCCTGCCGCGCGAATTCCGGATGCCTCGGCCCTGTTGTATCCTCGGCATAAACGACGTTCGCCAAACCGTCGGGCCCAATCGCGACTTGGAAAAAGTCGAGCAGGTTACGCGTGCCACTGGCGCACAGGAGGCCGAGGTTACAAATCGGTCCGACGTGGTTTACGTGATCACTGGCTTGACTGATCGTGAACACGGGCTCGCGAGCGGCTGCGTTAAGCGACTGCGCGAACATGACGTTCCACTGATCCGTCGTGCTCGTATTCGGATCCTGCGTGCCATTGGTTTGATAGAAGACAACGTCCAGCCGTCCGGCGTCACCGGCTGCGAGCCACGGCATGACGGCGTGACCGGGGCCGGAGCTGACTTGGAATGGTCCATAGAACGTTTTGCCTTGGTCGCGAGAGACCGCGTACCAGACGTTAAAGTGATTGATGCGCGCATCATTCATCGCCCACGCCACGTAAATATTGCCGGCCTTATCAATAGCTGCGGCCGGGAAATCGTTCGCTGTGTTGTTGCCATAAGTAGTAGCTCCCGGCGGCGGCGGAGTTGTACTAGATGAATCCTGCACGCCTTTAAACACTGGATTGTTAGTGAACGGGCCGGGCGGTGCGCCGGCGGTCGCTGGTGCCGCACCGATCGCGTCCCACACGTTCGGTAGTTTGCCGAAGGGCGGTTGGGCCCGGTTGGTGCGCACAGTGGAAGCGCAAAATACGCCGCCAATCTGATGGCTGTTGTCGGTCGGATCGACAAAGGTAAAGGCAGGACCGGGATTAGTATTCGGAACAGTGCTATCCGGAGGGAGGAGTAGCTCTGAATTGGTAATACCGCTTGTACTTGCCCATGCTCCGTCGTTGGTCGACGCCGAGAAGCGAATGACCTCGGTTGCGAGCTCATGATCCATTTCGTAGAGCGTCGTATCAGTCGCTGTTGGAATGCGATCAAAAGCCAGCCATTGTCGGTCAGAAGAAACCGACACCTCGCCTGCGACTCCACCTGTGCCCGGCGGAAACCACGTTGCGCCCCCGTCGGTCGATTTCCTAATATGCACCGAGCTGAGGCCTAGGTCAGCGAAATAGAGGATATCAGGACGCGCGCCGGAAAGTTGCGGGATGGGCAGAACGTCTTCATCACCACCGATGAGCCCAGTTTCATCCGCCACCGGGTTAACTGGAGCAAGGAAGCTCGCCCCGTTGTTAACCGATTTCCAGAAATCGGGGTCACCAGGTGCAGCCGAGAACATGCAGTTATGACTATCGACCTTTGAGTTTGGCTCGGCGCCACCGCCGCCGTTGGCGGCGACATTCACGTTAGGTCCGAAGCTAGCCGCAGCAGGTGGAGCCGGTGGAGCAAAGGCGCTCGGGCCGCTGCTCTGCTTGACGAACCAGGCGTTATTTATGCAAGTAGTCGCCGGGCAATCCACCGTTAGGCTGTCGGGGAAAGCGATGTTCGCGTTCCCAGTGGGATCGACTGTGACGGTGTAATATTCGAGCAGGTCTCTATTACCGCCGCCTTGCCGCGGATTGTCCGTGCAACCGCTGCCGTTAAAGCAAATGTCCTGGTCGTGTATGCTTTTGGTTAGCACCTTCTGCTCGTTAAAGGTGACACCGGTAGTCGAAAGGGCGTTACGCGTTTGGGCAAAGTAAACGAACCAAGCGCTCGGAAAGGTGCTAGGCGAATTGGGCGAGCCAAGCCAGGTGATGTCCACGACACCTGGGCTACCCGCCACCACCCACGGCATCACAGCAAAAGTAGTGTCGCCGGTCCCACTATCCACTTGCACCGGAGCGAGCCAGGTTGCTCCCTGGTCCGTTGAGCTCGTCAGGTAAACGTGGAAGCTGCCGTCCACATGACTTTCGCTAAAAACGAGATGGAGATTGCCGCCGCGATCTACTGCTAAAATCGTGAACTTATGGCCAGCATTCGAGGTCGAGGCTCCGCTGTAGGCTGTCGTCTCCGCCCAAGTCGCACCACCATTGGTCGACTTTAGCAGGTGGATTTCGTTATGAGCAGTGGTCGGAATCGTAGTCGTATAGAGATTCCCGTTATAGGGATCGACAACCAGATTGCCTTCGGTGCTGTTTCCAGTGCGCATCAGCACGGGCGTGCCGAAGGTCTTTCCTGCGTCAGTGGACTTGTTAAAGAACAGGTCACCTGTGCCCGGCGCCTGCCGATAAGTCATGTTTAACGTCTGCGGACCGTAGGCAGCGATCCACTGCCGATCATCGACAATCACACTCGCCGCTGTTGGATTAACCTGCCACGCTTGACCCGGCTCGGTCCCGCCCGTCCCGCCGTCCATCGAGGTGGACACGGTCACGTTACCGATCCACAGACTCGAGACATACAAGTAACCGCCCGGCGAAACATCAGTCGAATCGTCACCACCACCCAGCCCGGCACATTGCAATAACGTGTTGCAATGGTCTTGGGCACCATCTGGCTCGCCCAGATAGACAAAACTTGCTCCCTTGTCGGTGGATTTCCACAGATCAGTTCCACCAGGTACGCCATTGATCGCGGTAACGTATATATCGCCGTAATTGTCGACGTGAATTTCAGGCTCGCCGTCCTGCTGGAAAAAGATTGGGCTAATCGGCGATTTCACCAATTCCACGGGCGTGGCGAAGGTAAAGCCGCCACTGACGTAGCTTACCGTCCTGGGGGTGGCGGCAAAGCTAAACAGCGCCAGCCACGCGCTACCGGAGCAGAGCACGAGCGCGATGAAGATACGCCAGGTGAGGAGACCGTATTCGGATGCGGGGTTCTTTTTCATAGGAGTTTATCTCGCTTCATAGAATGGTACAAAAACATGCCGCGCTTTTGCGCGGCATGTTTAGATTTCAACTCATCTTTTGAGCAGGCTTTCTACTTTGTCCTGTTCCCCTGGATGAAGATTGTGACCGGCGCGCTAGTGTTATTGGTTTCGTCGCTTTCAGCCACTTCGTTCCTACTGTCGGCTGTCGCTGAGACTGTGTGGTTGCCTTTCTTCACACCGGCTGTGTTCCAAGTCACTTGTACCGACACGTACGATTGAGCCGATATAGCTGGCGTGGCTATGTCACCAAGCACCGTGCTGCCGTCGAGTACGAATTTGGTGTGAGACGTCCCAGCGTTTGCCTGGCCAATATTACTGATTGTTGCCGTTATTGGGATCTTCGCACCTTGTGGCGCCTGATTGTTAGCAGCCTTGAGGGTAGAAACAATCAGGTCGGGTGCGGTAACCGTGATCGTGACCTCCGCCGCGTTCATGCTCTGCGCGCCGTGTGAGTCGGTCACAGTAAGCGTCGCCGCATACGTTCCCGCCTTATTGTACGTGTGCGAAACAGTCGGCGTGCTTTGCGTCACCGATTGTCCATCACCGAACTTGAAGGTGTAGGAGGCAATGTGGTCTCCGGAGTCAGGATCGGAGGAGCCTGAGCCGTCGAAGTTAACCGTCAACGGCGGCGGACC
>QHQU01000152.1 GCA_003219925.1 Verrucomicrobiota bacterium | reverse complement strand
CGACCACCTTGAGCAAAGGCATTCCCCAGTAGCGGGCCGGGGCCGACCAGCCGATGCAAACTCCGGTGACAAGCCCCGCCACCACTCCGAGGAGATACCCGCTCAAAAGCAGGACGAGTGAGTGCCAAGTACTGTCGAACAACAGTCCGCGATCATTGATCATGTTTTGCACGACGCCGGCCGGGCTGGGAAAATATGGGAGGGGCAGCATGCGAAAACCTGAGGTGATCATTTCCCAGACGCACAGGAGGAGGACGCCCACGGTAAAAAGGGGACGAAAGCGACGCATTCGGGTCTGCAGCGCCGGCCATCGGCGTTGCATGACGGCGGCAACGATAGCGCCCGCGAAAAAAGAGCCGAGCACAATTGTGTAGGTGTGGCTTTCATTGGGGGGTTCGCTCTTTGCCGCCAAAAGGTGAATGCCAAGCGCCAGGGCCGCCGCCGCAGGAACGGTCAAAAGTGCAGCGGTGGGGTGTTGTCTTTCCTGCGCGTTTAGCGCGTATCGTTCGGCGCTATCAGCGCGGACTTCATCCGATGGCACACCGCCACCAGTCACTTGGCTTTCGCGAGAGATTTTCTGGCCTTGCAGCATGACTCTTCGGTGTCGGACAAAATCAGTTCCGCGAACAAGCGAATATCCTGATCGGGTGGCACCTGACCGCCGGCCACTCGTTCCACCTGCAACTGATTGAGCCATTCATCTGAGACTCCGTCCAGATGCGCAAACGCGCGTTTCGCCAGCTCCGTCACGTTCGTCGAGGCGCTAAGCATCCCGGCTGTTTTCATTTCGGCGGCGGCCGATTTGACTGCTTCATCCGCTCCGGAAACGCTCGGCACATAGCGCAAATGCGAAATAGCAACCGTGTTTAGCTCGGGGTTGGAGGCGAGATACTTCTTCTCCACCGATAGCCGCGCGGCTGCTGCCGGATTTGCTTCGACCCATTTGGCCGCTTTCAATAATGCGCGCGTCGCGGCGGCGGCAGCTTTTGGATTCGCCGCGAGAAACTTCCCGCTCACGATGACGGCACAGCAATATTCATCCTTATAAGGCGCGTCCTTCGCTTGGTCCGCGACATTTTTCACTTTGCCCTGCGCAAGCAAAAGACTTCCGATCGGCTCCGAATCTGCCACCGCATCCACTTCGCCCTTGTCCAGGGCCAACCCCAGCTCGCCCGCCGGAAAAACACGCCAGGTAATTTCCTTTCCAGGATCAATGCCATTCGCGCCCAGAACCCGGTTGGCAAAAATAAATGGCGGCGTGCCCATTCCCGGGACACCGATGCGTTTTCCGCGCAGATCCTGAATTTTGCTGATGCTGCTATTCGCTCCCGCCTGCACCCGCAAACATCCGCGATGGATTCCGCCGGTGAACTTCACATCCAGGCCCTGTTCGATTGGCTTAAGGAAGTACATCACCAAATGATGGGTGATGTCGAAACCGCCCAGCGCCAGCACATCCTTGTAGTTGGCCCATTCGCATTTAACCAGGCTGACCTCGAGTCCTTCCTCTTTGAAAAACCCTTTTTCCACGGCGGTGAAAATCGGGGCCTCGCACGTCAATCCGATGTAGCCGACGCGCACTTTATTTGAGGCGGTCTCCTTTTTGCAGCCGGTAAGCACAATAATAAGCGCGGCAGCGCAAAGAAATTTATTCATTGGCAAAGAATGAACGTTGTTGCCATGAAAGTCGAACTACAACAACTGGTATGGATCGACATCTACCGCGACGGCGACGTCCTCGGGCATTGGTAATTTTTCCAGCGTCTCACGAATTAGCCGGCTCAAGCGCATGATGGCGTTGCCCCGCAAGAGAATGTGAAAACGATATTGTCCTGATAATTTTTCCAGCGGCGCGGGCGTGGGTTCGGCCACCATGAATTCTTCCGGCAACGCTTCGCGGAGTTTTCGTCGCAGCGTTTCCGCGGAAAATTTCCCGCGCTCCTGATGGGCAGAATGAATTGTTATCAGCACTGCATGCTTGAATGGCGGAAAATCACAGCGCTCGCGAAATTCCAATTCCTGTTCGACGTAGCCCGCGAAATCGTGATGGCGTGCAAACTGGATCGAGGGCGAAAACGGGGTGTAGCTCTGTACGAAAACTTCTCCGGGCGTTTCGCCGCGACCGGCGCGTCCCGCCACCTGGGTAAGTAACTGAAACGTGCGCTCGCCCGCGCGAAAATCGGGAAGATGCAGGGCCAGATCGGCATTGATGATTCCAACCAGGGTGACGTTTGGAAAATGGAGGCCCTTTGCGATCATTTGCGTCCCGACCAGGATATCGATCTTCCCCGCACGAAATGCCCGCAAGGTTTCGCGATAGGCTTCCTTGCGCGTCATCGAATCAGCGTCCATCCGCTTTACCACCGCCTTCGGAAAAATTTGGGCGACGGTTGATTCCACCTTTTCCGTCCCAAAGCCGATGTAAATCAATGCGTCCTGGCCGCACTCCGGACATTTCTTTGGCACCGCCGCAGTATGCCCGCAAAGGTGACAATTCAACCGTGACATCGAGCGATGAAAGGTGAGCGCGACGCTGCAATTCGGACAATCGCGCGCTTTCCCGCAGTTGCTGCAAAGCAATGACGTGGAGAATCCGCGCCGATTAAGAAACAGAATTGTCTGTTCGCGTTTTGCGATCCGATCTGAAATCGCGCTCCGCAATTTTTCCGAAAGAATCGGTGCGCGCCCGCTCCGTTGTTCCTGCCGCAGATCGATCACGCGAATCAGCGGCATCTGGCAGTGGTCGACGCGCTGGGTCAGGCTCGCGAGCTCGTATTTTTTCGTGAGCGTGTTGTGATAGCTCTCGAGTGACGGCGTCGCGCTCCCGAGCAGGACCACGGCCCTTTCGATCTTTGCTCGCACCACGGCGACGTCGCGGGCATGATAACGCGGCGCTTCCTCCTGTTTGTAGGAGGTTTCGTGTTCCTCATCGACCACGATGAGACCGAGATTTTTCAGCGGCGCGAAAACGGCACTGCGGGCGCCGATCACGATACGGGCGCGACCAGAATGAACCTTGTGCCATTCATCATGGCGCTCGCCTTCGGATAAGTGACTGTGCAAAACCGCCACGTCGTCCTGCGATTCAGAGAACCGGCTTTTGAAACGCTCGACCGTTTGCGGGGTGAGCGAAATTTCCGGCACCAGGACAATGGCGGTGCGATTTCGCTTCAGGGTTTCGCGAATTGCCTGCAAATAAATCTCCGTTTTCCCGCTGCCGGTGACGCCATGGAGCAAAATCGGTTTCGCTTTCTCCGATGATGAAATAGCGCGCACGATCATGGCGAAGGCCGCGGTTTGTTCTTCGTTCAGTAACAATTCCGGACCGGGAATGAATTGTTCGCCAGCGTGCGGATCGCGCGCGACGGCACGCGCTGTGATTTTCACCAGGTCACGCTTCGCTAGTGCGCGCAGAGTCGAAACATTGAGCGATAATCGGCGCAAAATTTCAGCGACCGGAATTGGCTCGTTTGCCTTTCTGAGCTCCTCGAGCAGTTCCGCCTGTCGCGGGGCACGACGCCGCAACGCCTCCATCGTCTCGCCTGTTACAGTTGACCCGATCTCGATGAACTGCTGCTTTTTCCAACCAACTTCCGCCCGTCGAATCACTTGTGGCAACAAACTGCGCATGACTGCTTCGATCGGGCAGCAGTAGTAATTCGCAATCCAGCGCGCGAGCTCAAGCAGCGGTTCGCTTAAGGTCGGGCCTTCGCCAATGACCGCCTCAATCTCGCGAATGCCCTTCGCTTTTGTTTCCTCAAGCAAGGCCACCACCGTGGCCAGCGCGCGGCGATCGCGAAACGGAACCCGCACTCGTGTCCCAACGCCGACCCGCGCACTCAACGATTCGGGAACGGCGTAGTCTAACTCCCGACGAATGGCACGATCGATAATGACGCGCGCGAATTTACTGTGCATGGTTACGCCCCACTGATGTTCCGATTTCTGCTCAAGCTAATCATATGTCTCGGCCTGGCGATTGCCGCCGGCTTGTTTCTTCTAGCCCTCCGCTCTGGCGACGTCATCTACTCCGCTTACGAATGGATTAGTCCGGCCCGCTTTCATCAATTCGATAATCTCATTCGCACGGTCGCGACCGAGCACCAGCTTGACCCGATGCTGGTGAAAGCCGTCGTCTGGCGCGAGAGCCGTTTTGATCCGCGGAAAATCGGCAGCGCCGGTGAACGCGGCCTGATGCAGGTGAGCGAGCGGGCCGCGCGAGAATGGGCACGGGAAACTCAGGTCGCAAATTTTCACGCGGACGATCTGCTCGACGCGAAAACGAATCTTGAAGCCGGCGCCTGGTATTTGCACCGGGCTTTTCAACATTGGGAGCATCAAAAAAAGCCGGCCGTTTTCGCCCTTGCGGAGTACAACGCCGGTGCCAGCCGCGCCCAGCGTTGGGCCAATAACGACTCCACCGCACCGATGTCCGAACGGGCTTTTCGCAGCAACATCGATTTCCCCGGCACACGCAACTACGTCGCGAGCGTGTTGGAGCGCTGTGAATTTTATCGAAAGCGCGGCCGGATGTAAAAAGCCGTCATTCCGAGCGAAAGCCGAGGGATCCGTTGCGGAACCTTTAAGGTCTTATGGCGGGATCCCTCGACTAGCGCTCGGGATGACGAGGCCCTATTGCTGCGTCGTGCGCACACGAACCATTTTGCGGAGGGCAA
>QHQU01000150.1 GCA_003219925.1 Verrucomicrobiota bacterium | reverse complement strand
TCGGGCGACGGAAATGAAAACACTTCCCTTCCGCAGATTTGTTTCCTTTGCCCAAATCGCTGGCGTAACGCCTGTGAGATTTGCCGGATGTGCGCCACCTGTTTCATCGAAGAACAGATAAAGGTGGCCAGGCATTCCCATTGTGGCTGTCGAATAATCCGAAGGCCGCGACAAAAATCGCGCGCCGCATTCATGACCGGGTCGCGCGGCAACG
>QHQU01000151.1 GCA_003219925.1 Verrucomicrobiota bacterium | reverse complement strand
TCGCGACCGCAGCTGGGACAGAATGCACGCGCCGTGCGGGCCCAAAATAGTTTCAGGAAATCGTTGATCTCCGTAATGGTGCCAACGCTCGAGCGCGACGTTTTTACCAGGTTCGATTGCTCGATCGCGATCGCTGGCGGAATTCCGCGAATGTCCTCGACTCGCGGTTTGTCCATGCGCTCGAGGAATTGTCGCATGTAAGGACTGAAGGTTTCGACGTAACGGCGCTGCCCTTCGGCGTAGATTGTGTCGAAAGCGAGCGAAGATTTTCCGCTTCCACTCGGGCCGGTGACAACGGTCAGCTTTCCAAGCGGAAGATCGAGATCGATGCCTTTAAGGTTATTCTGGCGCGCACCGCGGATTTCGACGCAACCGCGCTCAGCCGGCGCGCCGCCGCTGTCTTTTTTCCCATTCCTCGAACCCACCGGAGACAATCGTTTCACGCGATGCGGTCTGCAAATTTTTCGGGGAAAATACGGGCGATCACCCGCTGCCCAGGACGGAATCGCCGCTCCTCCCACGCCCGTCATCCTGGGCGCAAGCGAGGGACCTCACGATAATTGTACGGATCACACAAGCTATCTGGTGTCTTCCGTTCACATAGGCGAGGTCCCTCGTCGTCTCCGCGACTCGGGATGACGGTGCGTAAGCTTTAAGGTAACGAGGTAACTTCCACGGGATCCCTCGACTTCGCTCGGGATGACGGAGTGACAGCGGAAAGGGAATCGTCAGCCCGCGTCAGGATTTGAATCGCCCGGCGAGGTTCTTGCGTTGCTTCTCCAATTCGTCTGGCACGACGCCGCCTAATGACTCGAAGAATTTAGCGTGATCGGAAACCTCTTTTTGCCATTCCTCCGCACTTACATTCAGAAGCTCGCGCATTTGATTGGGCGTGACGCCGCCGAGTTCATCGAGATCCAGATCCTGCATCCGCGGAATGTGACCAATCGGAGATTCAGTGGCGCCGACGCGCCCTTCGCAGCGATCGATGATCCACTTCAGCACCCGCATGTTGTCGCCAAACCCGGGCCACAGAAATTTTCCATCCGCAGATTTGCGGAACCAGTTCACGTGAAAAATCAATGGCGGATTAGTCAGCCGTTTGCCCGTTTCGAGCCAGTGCCGGAAATAATCGCCGATGTTGTAGCCGCAGAATGGCAACATCGCCATCGGATCGCGCCGGACTTTCCCAACTGCGCCGGCCGCGGCCGCGGTCGTTTCCGATGCCATGGTCGAGCCAACGTAGGTGCCGTGTTCCCAATCGAACGCCTGGAAAACGAGCGGCATGGTATCGCTGCGGCGGCCACCGAAAATAATCGCACTGATGGGGACGCCGTCGCCATCCTCGACATGCGGGTCGAGCACAGGATTATTGCGCATCGGAGTAGCGAAGCGGCTATTGGGATGCGCCGCTTTTTCCTTCGAGTCCGGGGTCCAATCATTGCCTCGCCAATCAATCGCGTGCTTGGGCGGCGGGCCATCCTTCCCCTCCCACCACATGTCGCCGTCGTCCGTCAGTGCGACGTTGGTGTAAAGCGTGTCGCGCTCGATCGATTTCATCGCGTTGGGGTTCGATTTGTAGCTCGTCCCCGGCACTACCCCGAAGTAACCGTTCTCCGGATTGACCGCCCACAAACGGCCGTCGCGAATTTGCATCCAGGCAATGTCGTCGCCAACAGTCGTGACTTTCCAGCCGGCGAAATGCTTTGGCGGAATCAACATTGCGAAATTCGTTTTGCCGCACGCGCTGGGGAAGGCAGCCGCAACGTAATGTTTTTTCCCTTCCGGCGATTCGACGCCAAGAATCAGCATGTGTTCGGCGAGCCAGCCTTGTTTGCGCGCAAGGTAAGAACCGATGCGCAGCGCCAGGCATTTTTTCGAAAGGAGGACGTTTCCGCCATAACCGGAGCCAACCGAGATGATCGCGTTATCCTGCGGAAAATGACAAATGAAGCGCCGCTCCGGATTGACATCGAGCAGCGAATGCACCCCGCGGTTCCATTCCGCCTTCGGATCGCTGCCAAGCCGTTTGACCGCGATCTCCCCCATTCGAGTCATTATTCGCATGCTGAGCACGACATATTTGGAATCCGTGATCTCGAATCCAATCTTCGTTAGCGGCGAATCGGGCGGCCCCATAATGTAAGGCACGACAAACATGGTGCGTCCGCGCATGGCGCCTTTGAGCAGGCCATGTAATTTCGAATATGTCTCTCCCGGCTCCGACCAGTTATTCGTCGGTCCCGCTTCTGCCTTCGTCGGCGTACAGATAAAGGTAAATTGCTCAACCCGGGCGACGTCGTTCGGATTAGAGCGATGCAAATACGAGCGTGGAGCCTTTTTCTGGTTCAACTTGGTCAATACCTCCTGTTTCAATGACTCCGAAATCAGGAAGTCGTTTTCGCGCTCCGAGCCGTCACACCAAAAAATATTCTCAGGCTGGGTCAGCAGCTCGACTTCATGCACCCAATCAAGCACGGCCTGATTGGCCGGTTTGTGATCGCCGATTCCGGCTGGCGGTGAAATGGCGGTCGCAGGATTGTTCATAAACGCAGGGCGATCTGGGATGATTGATATCATCAATCGCGCGGAGGACGAATTTCTCTCGCTTCCGCCGCTTCTCCAAGAATTTTTTCGATGGCTTGAGCATTCCGGCGTCGAGCCTCACCCGGGTCCGAAGGTAAACGCTCAAGATTCTGACGTAGGCTTGCGCTCCGAAAAGCGTGGCCGATTATTTAGCATGTTCGGGGTGACCACTTCCGACGATTATCGGCCAGTCGCGTGGATGGGTCGTTTTCCGGTAGACGTGACGACAATTCTCGTCGGCATCCACGTCGCCCTTGCCATCGTGGCCTGTCTCCTCGTCGCAGCTGGCGGCGGCGGGCTGCTCGATCTTATGATGTTCGACAGTGCTCGTGTCCTGGGAAGCGGCCAGGTCTGGCGCCTCGCGACTTATGCCTTCATTCATTCGCCCATGCAGCTGCTTTGGTTCGCGATCGAGATGTACATGCTCTTCGTCTTCGGCCGCGAAGTGGAAAAATTCATCGGGCAACGTGCTTATATCGTTCTTTATGCGGTTTTACTTTTCACGCCTTCGCTTCTGCTGACACTTTGGGGATTCAGCCAACGGACTGGACTGGCCGGCTCGCTCGCATTGCATTTCGGAGTTTTTGTCGCTTTTGCCACCATTTATCCATCGGCCGAACTGCTTTTGCGGATCACAGCGAAATGGACGGCAGTGATTCTGGGCGCGATCTACACCTTGCAATTGCTGGCCTACCATTCCTGGACCGACCTTGCCGTCGTCTGGACGAGTATCGCTGCCAGCTTCTGTTTTGTTCGCCTCCGTGGGGTCGGACCGGAGTTAATCTGGTGGGAGAATTTTAAAGCGCGGTTACAGCCGAAACCAAAATTCAAAGTCGTCCCTAAACCCGTTCCGACACGTCGCGAAGAAGATGACATCTCCGAGTCGGTCGATCCCATTCTCGACAAAATTGCGAAGTCCGGTATTGGCAGCCTGACGCCGAGCGAGCGCCGAACGCTCGATCGTGCGCGTGATCGTTTGTTGAAAGGATCAAAATGAGGCTGCGCTGCGCAAGGTCTCGATGAATTCCGCCGGGGTCGCTGCCGCGAGCAAGGCCGCGCGCTGTTCTTTGTCTTGGGTGATTCGCGCTAACGTGCCGACCAGGACAAGATAATCGTTCACCAATCGTTGCGGAACGGCTACGACAAAAATCAAACGAGCGCGCTCGCCCTTATCGTTCCATGGAATTCCAGCGCGGCTACGGCCAACCGCGAGGGCGATTTGGTCGAGCAGAGCCGTGCGGGCGTGAGGAAAAGCGACGCCGTTTTCGAGCAGGGTGGAGTTTACTCTTTCGCGTGCCAGGACCTGCGCGAGAAAATCTGCCGGCTGCAGCACACTTCCCGTTTTTTCAAGCAGACCAATGATCTCGCGTAACGTATTCGCTTGCCGGCGCGATTTTAACCGCAGTGCAATGTGCCGTTCATCGAGAATATCCAGTAGCGCTATGGCCATAGAGAAAAGTTGGATTATTGGGGCGAAGCAGTTATCCAGTTAATCGAAGAACCGTGGCAACAGAAAAGACCGCTTCCGCCTCCACCGACGAAGCAACCATTTCGTTGCAACGCAGCCTGTACGACCCGGGCTACGTCAATGCCATGTCGCATTTCTATCGCGGCGAGCTCGGGCGCATCATGGTCTGGCGGCAGCGCCTCGACATCACGACCAACTGGGCCATCACCAGCAGCACCGCCATCATCACCATTGCCTTTGCTAATCGCGAGGTCCCGCACATCATTTTCTTTTTCAATCTCGCCATCGTTTGGGTAATGCTCTGGATCGAAAGCCGGCGTTACCGCTTTTACGACGCATTCCGCGCGCGGGTGCGGATGTTGGAAGCGCATTTTCTCGTGCCAATGGTGATGGAGAATCGCCAGATGCTCCAGGGCGAATGGAAAAAACTGGTTTGCGAAGATCTCATTTTACCGTCGTTCAAGATTTCGAAACTCGAAGCCGTCGGACGCCGGCTGAAACGGAATTACGTTTTCATTTTCATTCTCATCATGGTGGCGTGGGTGACGAAAATTTTTCTGCACGCGTCCGAACCGATCACCAGCGGCCGAGCGCTTTATCACGCTCTACGCGTCGGTCACATTCCCTCCTGGTTGGTGGCGGGCACTTTTATTGGGACCTTTGCCTGCGTGATCGGCATCACCATTTATGTCGGCAAGAAATCCTCCGGGGAAATCACGGAGTTCGGTGCGCACCGGTCGCTCTGGCGGATTTAATATGTCATCCCGAGCGGAAGCCGAGGGATCCCGTCGCGAAAGCGTTAAGGTAACTTCACGGAATCCCGCTGTGAAAGCGTGTAGGTAACGCAACGGGATTCTTCGACTTTGCTCAGAATGACTGAATTTGAAAAGCTTCGCGACATAGTCGGCAAGTTGCGCTCTCCTGAGGGCTGCTCGTGGGACCGCGAACAAACCAACGCCTCTCTCGTTCCGGGGCTGTTGGAGGAGGCTTACGAAGTCGCCGGGGCCGTTTATGCGCAAGACGACGCCAATTTGCGCGAGGAGCTGGGCGATTTGCTCTTGCTAATTGTCATGCATGCCCAGATCGCTTCGGAAGAGAAACGCTTCGACGTCGACGAAATCGCGCGAGAAGTTAGCGAGAAATTAATCCGCCGGCACCCCCATGTTTTTGGGAAAAGTCAGGCGCGGGGAAGCGAAGCAGTCGTGCGGCAATGGGAAGCGATAAAGCGGGAAGAGAAGAAAGGCGATGCGCATTACCTCGCCAGTCTGCCGAAAGCATTGCCCGCGTTGATGCGGGCAGAGAAAGCACAGAAGAAAGCGGCCCGGGTAAATTTTGACTGGCGGGAATTGCGCGACGTAATCGCAAAAGTCGAGGAAGAGCTGAACGAAACGAAAAGTGCGGTGGCGTCTGCGGAAGCGCGAATGATCGCCGATGAAATCGGCGATTTGCTGTTTGCGGTCGTGAATCTAGCCCGCAAATGTCAGCTCGAGGCCGAGAGTTTGCTGCAAGCGGCCACCGACAAATTCGTCGCGCGGTTTAACGAGATGGAAGATCGATTGCGCGCGCGCGGTGGAAAACTGGGCGAAGCAACCCTGGAAGAGCTGGACGCCATTTGGGAGAAGATTAAGAAAGACAGCCGGTCCTAGATAGGGAATTTGATAAGCGGCGGTTGCAAAAGTCGCGAACGCTCACGGCAACTCTCTCCCAGTTAGGTGCTTAGCGTACTATATGCGATTTCATTAACCCCTCGCTTCAGCGAGGTGCATGGCCGAGCCTACTACCGCAACCACTTTAGCGGTTCCTTCTCTCGGCGGGAGAAGGTTAGGATGAGGGCATTCTCGCGGGGCTATATTTAGAGCGCTGGTTCTACCGCGCGCGGTTGTCTACTTGTCGTTAGGCCACGTTGGGTCTCTTTTTGCAAACGTTTCAGCCGGCTCGACACACTCGCTTTCGCTGCCGAGCTCATTCGGTCGATAAAGAGGATACCATTGAGATGATCGATCTCGTGCTGCAGCGCGCGCGCTAGTAATCCGGTCGCCTCAATTTCGACCGTCTCGCCCATCAGGGTCTGGGCCTGTACTTTAACCCAGTCCGCACGTTCGATCTCAGCTGAAATTTCGGGAAAACTGAGGCAACCTTCCGAAGCGATCTCTTTTTCCGGCCCGGTCTGAATTTGTGGATTGAGCAACACCAGTGGCATTTGCTCCTTCGGATCTACTTCCTTGCCGTTCCACGCCATCGCGCTCGGCCGATCTTCCACCGCTGAAATATCGACAACAGTGAGTTGAAGCGCGTGGCCTACTTGTTGCGCCGCCAAACCAATCCCGTTCGCTCCACGCATCGTTTCCAGCATGTTGTTAGCGAGTTCACGGATCGCGTCGTCGATCTCCGCTACCCGTTTCCCTTTTGCGCGCAGCGCCGGATCGCCGTACTTCCGAATGGCTAGTTTCATTTTTACTCGCGAGTGAACGCCGGAAGATTTCGCACACCTGCCAGTTTCAAGGCGTCCATTACTTTGACGATTGTTCCAAATGACGCCTTCTTGTCCGCTTGCAGGGCAAGTGATGCTTTTTTTGTCGGCGAAAGGTTCCGGACCGCGCCCTCGAGTTCGTTCACCTCGATAGACTGGCCATCCAGTTTCACTGCGTCGGTTTCATCTACCGTGACGATAGCGTGCTCCAGCTCGGCCGGCGCTTTCGTCGCTGTTTTCGATTCCGGTAAATTGATCTGCACCTCCGGCTGGTCCTTTTTGAATGTGGTCGAGACCACGAAAAAGATGAGGAGGATTGTGAGGATATCGACTAGCGAAACGATAATGATCGAGGGCGCCCGCCGCTTCCGGACAGCGAAATTCATCTTATCCCGACTAGCTTGTTAACACTTGTGTTCGCGCCGTCATCCGCACCGGCGGCGATCCTTCCTGCGCGCCCCGCCCGAAATAACATTTAGCGATCAGCTCCACCACCAGCGTTTCCATTTCGACCGACATGACCTCGACCTTTTTTGAAAAATAACTGAAGGCGACCAATGTTGGCACGGCAATGGAAAGACCGAAGACGGTCGCATTCAACGCCTCCGCGATGCCAAGGGCAATTTGGCGCGTGTCGGATGCACCCGAGCTTAATCCGAGGTGCGAGAAAACGTGCACCAACCCTGAAACGGCGCCGATCAGACCTAATAACGGCGCGATACCCACGATCACTTCCAGCACGATCAGGCCCTTTTCCAGGATCACCATCTCGTGACGCGCGCGCGTTTGCACCGCCTCAACATTCTCGGAGCGGGGCGAGCGTAAATGCTGCAGCGCGACTCGCACGATTCGGCCAAGGGAAGATTGGTCGTTCTCGACAATTCGCATCAACCGCTCGGCGCTGCCGCCCGGCAGTAGTCGCTCGATCTCGCTCTCGATCACCAGTGGCATGACGTTCTTTTCCCGCAGCGCGAAACCGCGCAAAATAATTGTCGTTAGCGCAACGATCGAGCAAATGAGCAGTGGCCACATGAAAAGGCCGCCGCGTTGGAAAAAACCAATGAGGTTACTCAGGGCTTCGCTCATGCAAGATTAAGGGTTTTGAAAACCGGTGAAGCTAATCTCACCCGGCAATCCCTCCGGAGGTAGTACGGCCATAACGTCTTCGGGAATAGTTTCGGGTTTCGCTTCTTGAATCGATTGCAGGCAAAGGTTCGTGAACGATGCGGACGTTCCACCGCTAGTTACTTTGATATCGTTGATCTTCCCATTTGGCGCGACCACAAACTGTACATGCACTGTCCCAATATCAACACGGTCGCGATTTGCATCACAAAGCGCGTACCAGCGCTTTCCAATTGAGTCGTAGACCTTCTTCTCATAGCGGCCAAGCGGTGTGCCGACGGCGTTTACCGATGAAACTCCCCGCTTCGAAATGTTCCCAGCCATTCGCTCTTGTACTTGCTCGCGTCGATACGCCGACGATGCAGGCGGGCGCGACACTGGTGCTGGTGCTGCCTTTGGGGAAGGAGAACTGACCTCTTTCTCTGGCCCGGGCGTGCGCGCCGTCGGCGGCGGACTGGCGCGGAACATTGCCAATAAGTCGGCGTTCGGTGTCGGCGTCGGGGTTGGTGTCGGCTGGGGCGTAGAAGGAGGCGTGGCGCTGGGCGATGGCGTGGGGGTCGGTTGTGTCGGTTGTGGCGTTGCCTGCGGCGTTATGCTTGGCGCCGGCGCCGGGCGCGAAACGGGCTGCGCTTGCGCGCCCTCCACCTCCAATGAGTGCTGGCGATTTTTCAAATCCATCGTCCGCAGTTCTTTTCCTTCTTGCGTCGGAATGGGCGCGATTCCTAATGCTGGCAATTCACTGCCCGCGATCGAATTCGCATTTGATTCGAACGTTTTTTCTTTAGGCTCTTCCTTTGTCTCTGTCTGCTCTGTGGTATCGATAAATGGCGTGTTCTTTGGCCCGGTCGGTGGAGTCGGCATCGGAGCGACATCGACAATGGTCAACTCCACCGGCTTCTCATCCTCGGGAAGCGAGGGTTGAAGTTTGTCCCCGAAAGACGCGATAGAAACGCCTACTACCAAATGCAGCAGGAGCGAAAGGAATACCGCCCACAGGATTTTCTGTCGTTCGCTTCTAGGCTGCATTAATTAAAGGCCCTCGTATCGGGCTTATATTAGAACTAGCATTGCCTGCGACCCGTTCAGTTCGCTCCAAGCCAAAATAAGGCAGTCCCTACTCCGTGTCATCCTCGGGGAGCCCCAAGGGTTCCGGCACCTCAGGGATTCACTATTTGGGCTTCATCATCATGTTTGATGACACTAGTCAATCGAGCGAGTTCGCGATTTACGCTTCCCGGTCATTCTCGCATGATGAAAGAGATATTGCTGCGCGTAGCCACCGTGCGCGCCGAAGTAATTCGAAACGAATTCCGCCATTGCCTTGCTGGTGACT
>QHQU01000149.1 GCA_003219925.1 Verrucomicrobiota bacterium | reverse complement strand
CGTTGTTCCGGCGAAGACCAAACCGCGCGACTTCTTCCAATTTCTGCAACAACAAGGCTATCTGCGCATTTGGCTAAACGGCGACATTATTCGTGTAGATAGTGACGCTAAAATCGAGCGCCTCGGCGCGCGCGTTCAAGTCATCCAGGACCGCATCGTCGTCAGCGAGGAAAATCGTGCGCGCTTAACTGAGGCGATTGAAACCGCGCTGCGCTTCGGCAAGGGCAAAATCAATGTCATTCCGTTTCCCGTGGAGGCCGGCGGGTCCCCTGCAATTTCGAAAACTGCGGCGGCCGACACGGCCGCCGCTACAAGTCACGAATTTCCTTTTTCGACCGGCTGGCACTGCGCGCATTGCGATCTCGACATTCGACTGCCGAGCCCGGGACTTTTCAGTTTCAACAATCCTCTGGGCGCCTGCCCGGAATGCCGCGGCTTCGGCCGCACCATCGCGATCGATCTGAATCGCGCGATCCCGGACCGCTCTCTCTCGATCGCGCAAGGGGTGGTGCGCGTCTTTCGCGGGCAGGAAATGGGCGAATCGCAAAAGGATCTGCTGCGTGCTTGTGCCCGCGAGGAGATCGATGCCAAGACACCATTCGAGGAACTCTCGAAGGCTGACCAGGATTTTGTCATCAACGGGGAGAAACGCGCCGGCGAATACACGGATGAGGATTACGAAAATAATCGCTGGTACGGGGTCCGCGGTTTCTTTCGCTGGCTCGAATCGAAGACTTACAAGATGCACGTGCGCGTCTTGCTCAGTCGATACCGCGCTTATG
The DNA here is from genome assembly GCA_003219925.1 of Verrucomicrobiota bacterium. Classification (GTDB taxonomy): domain Bacteria; phylum Verrucomicrobiota; class Verrucomicrobiia; order Chthoniobacterales; family UBA10450; genus AV69. The sequence continues at coordinate 9,879 of QHQU01000149.1, read as the reverse complement.
TGAAATGTCCGAGCTGTGAGGGTGGACGTTACCAACCGGAGGCGCTGAACTACAAAATTGTAGCGGCGGTCTCTAACCCCCGAAATCAGACGAACGGCGCTCACAGCGCGCCGCAACAGCTCACTCTCCCCCAGTTCGCGGCACTTCCGATTTCTACCACGCTCGATATCCTGGCGGACATCGAAGTCGCGCCGGATGACGGCGCTGCCGCGATGCTGCGCAATGAAATCTGCGCGCGACTCCGTTATCTTTGTGAGGTCGGCGTCGGCTATCTCACGCTCGATCGTTCTACTCGCACGCTCAGCGGCGGTGAAATGCAGCGGGTCAATCTCACAACCTGCCTTGGCGCGTCGCTCGTGAACACACTCTTCGTGATGGACGAACCCAGCGTTGGATTGCATCCGCGCGACGTCGGGCGGCTGGTGCGGGTGATGCATAATCTGCGCGATAAAGGCAATACCCTGCTTGTAGTCGAGCATGACGAACAAATTATCCGGGCGGCCGACAACTTGATCGACATCGGTCCCGGTCGCGGTGAGCGCGGCGGCGAACTGGTTTGGAGCGGCCAGCTAAATGAATTCATGGGTGGATCGGCCGCTCTGGGGGCGATGCCAAACATGATCGCGGCGCGACCAAAAAAGAGCCGCATCACGGCCTCGGCGTTAACATCGCCCGCGGAGCGGCCGATCCACCAATCGCTCACGCGGGATTATCTCACTCGTGAAAAATCCATCCCGATTCCAAAATCACGGAGGAAGTTTTCATCGGTTATCAAAATCGCCGGTGCGACTGAACACAATCTCAAGAACCTCGATGTCGAAATTCCACTCGGAATCTTTACCGCGATTACGGGCGTTTCCGGTTCAGGGAAATCCACCCTGATTCAAGATGTGTTGTATCGAAACCTTTTGCGGGCCAAAGGCCAGGCAAGCGAAAATGAGCCGGGCGCATGCCGGACAGTGACTGGCGCACATCGCCTCGGGGAGATCGTCATGGTCGATCAATCGCCACTGGCGCGAACCCCCCGTTCGACGCCGATACTGTATCTCGGGCTTTATGATCGCGTGCGCGAGCTCTTCGCGGCCTTGCCGGAAGCGCAGGCCCAAGGACTGACCGCCAGTGCATTTTCCTTTAATTCCGGTAGCGGCCGTTGCGAACGTTGCAACGGCACCGGTTTCGAGAAAATCGAGATGCAGTTTTTGAGCGATCTTTATGTCCGTTGCGCGGAATGTGAAGGCAAACGTTTCCAGCCGCACGTGCTCAAAATTCAGCTGCGCGGAAAATCGATTCACGATGTGCTCGAGTTGACCGTGACCGAAGCGGCTGCCTGGTTTGCCCAGATCGGCGAGCGCGAAAAGCTCTCGGACCCGCTCGAAATTTTGGAGGAGGTGGGGCTCGGGTATCTGCGGCTGGGGCAACCACTCAATACCTTGAGCGGCGGCGAGTCTCAACGACTAAAACTCGTTAGCCACCTCGCTGATAAAAGCGTGTCGCCTGCGAAGAAAAACGATGCAGCCGGCACGGCTGCCTCGACAGAAAAAACCGTCGGCAATCTTTTTATTTTCGACGAACCAACCACCGGACTGCATTTTGATGATGTCGCGATTTTGTTGCAATTGTTCCAACGATTGATCGACGCCGGGCATTCGCTGGTTGTGATCGAGCACAATCTCGAAGTGATTAAATGCGCCGACTGGATTATCGATCTCGGACCCGAAGCCGGCGATGAAGGCGGCGAGGTTGTGGCCGTTGGAACACCGGAGCGGGTTGCGAAGGTTGAGCGCTCGTATACCGGTAGATTTTTACGTGCCGTCATCCCGAGCGCAGTCGAGGGATCCCGTCGCGAAAGCTTTAAGGTCACGCCACCGGCTCCTTCGACTCCGCTTCGCTATGCTCAGGATGACGGCGGCGATATTTCGCTGCGCGCGGCGGAAGAGCCGTTCAATAGGATGCCGACCGGATTGGATAAGATGTCCGCGCTCCCGGCACGAAACGCAAACGGCGCGATCCAAGTTCATGGGGCGCGCGAGCACAATTTGAAAAACATCGACGTCGCGATCCCGCGCGACCAGATGGTCGTCATTACCGGACTAAGTGGGTCAGGAAAATCGACTCTCGCTTTCGACATTTTGTTCTCGGAAGGCCAGCGCCGCTTTCTCGACAGCATGTCCCCCTATGCCAGACAGTTCGTCGAGCAACTGGAAAAACCGGATGTCGATCTGGTTGAAGGGTTGCCGCCAAGCGTCGCGATTGAGCAGCGTGTGACGCGCGGTGGCGGGAAATCAACCGTTGCGACGGTGACGGAGGTTTATCATTTCCTACGGTTGCTCTTTGCAAAAACCGGCACGCAATTCTGTCCCAATTGCAATCTGCCGGTCGAAAAACAAACTCTGGCGGCAATCGTGAAACAAATGGAGACAGCGGCGCGCCGTGGTCCCCTCAAGGTGCTGGCACCGCTGGTAAAAGCGCGAAAGGGATTTCACACCGATGTCGCGCGTTGGGCCGAGCGCAATGGATTCGACTCCCTTTTCGTCGACGGGCAGTTCGTTCCGGTGCGGCAATTTCGTAAGCTTGAGCGTTTCAAGGAACACACCATTGATGTGGTTGTCGGTGTGATCGACAAGAAGCGCATCGCCAAGGCGCGCAATCTCAGCCAGCGCGCGCTCGAGATTGGTCGCGGTACCGCCCGTCTTATCGATGGGAAAGGTCGACTCACGGTCATGAGCACGGAGATGAGTTGTCCGGGTTGTGGGCGCGCATTTGAAGAACTCGATCCGCGCTTGTTTTCGTTCAATTCGCCGCACGGGGCCTGCGAAGAATGCGGCGGCTTCGGCGAAATCTGGAACCAATCGCTCCAAGTTGGCGAAAGCGACGATGGCGAATCAGTCCTCGAAAACGAGCTGGCCGCGGAGCGTGAATCGGAATGGATCGAGGAAAGTGAAGCGCAAATCTGCCCGGCCTGCCAAGGCTCGCGTCTGAATGCGATCGCGCGTCACGTGCGCGTGCAAAACAAGACGATCGACGATTTCACCGCGCTTTCGGCCGCCGCCGCAGCCAAACAAATTGCGCGATTAAAATTTAGCGGCAAACAAAAGACCATCGCGAGCGAATTGATTCCTGAAATCGTGCAGCGGCTTCGATTCATGGACAATGTCGGCCTCGGCTATCTATCGTTAGGTCGCTCGGCCAAAACTCTGAGTGGCGGTGAATCGCAACGGATTCGCCTGGCAGCGCAGCTCGGCTCGAACTTGCGCGGCGTTCTTTACGTGCTGGATGAGCCAACCATTGGCTTGCATCCACGTGATAATGTCCGGCTGCTCGAAACGCTGGCTGCGTTGCGCGCAAAAGGGAACTCACTCGTCATTGTCGAACATGATGAAGCAACGATGCGCCGCGCCGATCACATCATCGATCTCGGCCCGCGCGCCGGAATTCACGGCGGCGAAGTTGTGGCCAGCGGATCGCTCCGCGAAATCGAGCGCGCCAAAGATTCGGAGACCGGACGTTGTCTAAAAGCGCCGCTCTGCCATCCCATGCGCAAATCGCGGCGAAGCCTGCGCCATGTTGCGGATTGGGTCAAGATCAGGAATGCGCGGGCGAACAATCTGAAGAACGTCGACGTAAAATTTCCTGTCGGTTGCCTGTCGGTCATCACCGGAATTTCCGGCAGCGGGAAATCCACCTTGATGGGCGATGTCCTTTTGCCGGCGGTACGCGAGCAATTAAACCGAAAACGGCACCGCGCCGGGGAGCTGTTCGAGCGAGGCGGAGGCATGGAAGCGATCGATGCGGTTTACCAAGTCGACCAATCGCCCATCGGGAAAACCTCGCGCTCGACCCCGGCGACCTACATCAAGGTCTTCGATGAGATTCGCAATCTTTACGCACAAGTTCCGGTGGCCCGCATGCGCGGTTACAGCCCGAGCCGGTTCTCCTTCAACGCCGAGGGCGGACGGTGCGAGTCATGCAAGGGCCAGGGCATGATCAAATTGGAGATGAATTTTCTGCCGAGCACCTACGTGCCCTGTGAAGATTGCGGCGGGAAACGTTACAATGCGCAGACCCTCGAAGTTCTTTACCGCGAAAAATCGATTGGAGACGTGATGGAAATGACGATCGAGGAGGCGGCCGAATTTTTCAAAGCTAACCCCAAAATCGCTCGATCGCTTTCACTGCTCGTCGATACCGGACTTGGGTATCTGAAGCTGGGGCAGCCGAGCCCGACTTTGAGCGGTGGTGAAGCGCAACGACTGAAGCTCGCGACCGAGCTGACCCGCGGGATTGGACGCACGCAAAACGAGCGGCTCCGTAAGATGCGCAAGCCGAAATCGACACTCTATCTATTGGAGGAACCGACGATTGGCTTGCACATGGCCGATGTCGAATTATTGCTGAACCTGCTGCACCGGCTGGTGGATGACGGTCATACTGTCATCGTGATTGAGCACAACCTCAGCGTAATCGGATTACATTGTCGATATCGGTCCAGAAGCGGGCGGTGCCGGCGGGGAGATCGTTGCTACGGGGACACCGGAGCAGGTCGCAAAAAACCGGATGAGCCGAACGGCGCCATTTTTGCGAGAAGTCCTTTCGACAAAAAACGACGCCGCCGAAAGATCGAGCCCGCGCAGAAACGGAGAACCCTCACCTGGCGCTTCGCGTACGCTCTCCCGGCCCTGATTTCCGAGGCACCCGCGACCTGTGTCCTCCTCTCCCTGTGGGAGAGGATTGAGGTGAGGGCATATAATTCACCCGTCCTTTTTGTTTGCGCGGCGTAGAGGCGGCGACAAACTGAATTCGTGACCGAATTTTTTGCCAAATACGATACGGGCGAATTTTATGATGAGATGTTTGCCGGACCGGGCCGGGCCCGGCCTCATTACGAGCGGCTGCTACAACGTTTCACCGAGCTGACGGAAGGAGAATTCGATCGCAAACGCGACCTTGCTGAGCTCACTCTCTTGCGCCAAGGGGTCACCTTCACCGTTTACAACGACGCCCAAGGGACCGAGCGGATTTTTCCCTTCGATCTCATCCCGCGAATTATTTCCCCAGAGGAATGGAAAAAGATCGAGCGCGGTCTGGAACAGCGAATCACTGCTCTCAATCTTTTTCTGCACGACATCTATCACGGTCAATCCATTCTGCGCGATGGCGTGATTCGGAAAGATTACCTCTGGCAAGCAGCGCACTTCCGTCCGGAGTTCATGCACTTCAGTGTGCCGCGAAATATCTACATCCACATTTGCGGCACCGATCTGGTGCGCGATCGCGACGGTAATTTTCTGGTGCTGGAGGACAATGCGCGCTGCCCATCCGGCGTTTCCTATGTCGTGCAAAACCGCCAGGTCATGCGCCGCGTTTTTCCAAATCTGTTCGCGCAACACCGGGTGCGGCCAGTGGAAGATTACAGCCAGGAGCTCCTCAATGTTCTGCGTTACATCGCGCCCGCGGGCAAAGCGAATCCCACCGTCGTGCTCCTTACGCCCGGCATCTACAACTCCGCTTATTACGAGCATTCCTTCCTCGCGCGCTCGATGGGAATCGAAATTGTGGAGGGCCGCGATCTCATTGCCCGCGACGGGAAAATTTTCATGCGCACGACCAAAGGTTTGCAGCCAGTCGACGTGATTTATCGCCGGATTAACGACGATTTTCTCGATCCGAAGGTTTTTCGAAAAGATTCGGGCCTTGGCGTTCCTGGATTGGTCGATGCTTACCGCAAGGGAAATGTCAGTCTGGCGAATTCCATCGGCACCGGCATCGCGGACGACAAAGTCATCTATCACTTCGTCCCGAAAATGATCCGCTACTACCTCGATCAGGACGCGATTCTGCCGAACGTCCAGACCTATCTGGCGGCGGACGATACCGATCGCGCATTCATTTTGGAGAATCTGGAAAAGCTTGTCGTCAAGGCAGCTAACGAAAGTGGCGGCTATGGGATGCTGGTCGGCTCAAATTCGACCAAGGCGGAGCGCGAGAAATTTCGGGAGCGCATTCGAAAGGAACCGCGTAATTACATTGCCCAGCCCATCATTCCTCTCTCGCGCTCTCCCGCTTTCGATGAGGGCGTCATCCGCGGACGGCACGTTGATTTGCGTCCCTACATTCTATCGGGGGAGAAAATCAAAATCGTTCCCGGCGCACTCACCCGGGTAGCGTTGTGTGAAGGGTCATTAGTGGTGAACTCATCGCAAGGTGGAGGAAGCAAAGATACCTGGGTGCTCGAGGAACAAAGCGTGGAATGATGGAATTTTGGAGTAATGGAGTAAAGGCGACGCCAACCACGGCCCTCTTGCTCCGGTTCATGTTCTTTCCCATCACTCCACCACTCCGTTTCCCCCCATATGCTTAGTCGGGTCGCTGATTCCCTTTTCTGGATGAGTCGCTACATCGAGCGCGCAGAAAATAATGCCCGCATCGCCGACGTAAATCTGCAATTGCTCCTCGATCTTGAAAACGCCCGCGATCCCGACAGACAGCAGCAGTGGAACCCGATCATCAGTTCGCTGGAAGAAAACGAACTTTTCACTTCGCTCTATCAAAACCCCGATGGCCAGGCTGCCGTCGATTTCGTTTGTCTGCAGCGCCAGAACCCGAACTCAGTTTACTCCTCTCTCGTCGCTGCCCGCGAAAATGCGCGGACTGTGCGCGAACAAATTTCGAGCGAAATGTGGGAGCACATCAATCGGCTCTATCTTTTCGTCAAAGGCGAGACCGGGAAAAAGATGCTGCGTTTGAGTCCGTACGAATTTTTCCGGCGTATTATTACCGGCTCACATCTGATCCAGGGAATCGCCGACGCGACCATGACGCATAGCGAAGGTTGGGATTTCATTCGCATCGGCAGATTTCTCGAACGGGCCGACAACACCTCGCGCATTCTCGACGTCAAATATCACCTCCTCCTGCCTTCGGGAGAACAAGTCGGCGGCAACATCGATACCATCCAATGGATGTCGGTCTTGAAATCATGCAGCGCGCTTGAGGCTTACCGCAAGATCTATGTTGGGCAGGTCGCGCCGTGGAAGGTAGCGGAGTTTTTGATCACCCATCCCGAATTTCCCCGGTCCATCCGCTTTAGCGTTGAGTCTCTTGATGCTGCCCTCCATCGCATTTCCGGATCGCCCGAGACGAACTATGCCAACGAGGCAGAACGTCTTTCCGGCCGCTTACGCTACGACCTCGATTTCGCTACGATCGCCGGCATCTTCGATTACGGCCTGCATGAGTACCTTATTCTCACCCAAAGACGTCTCGCCGAAATCAGCAGAGCCCTTTTCGAAATCTATTGCGCCACCAACGAAACGATTTCGCCGCCTTCGATCGCGGAGGGGCGAACCGCGTGAGCCGGCATCGTGGAGTCGATCCGCCGCCGCCAGCGACCGCGGCTAAAGTTTATCTCCGCTGGAAATCGAGAACGCGCCGGTTATTTATCTGGGAGTGAAAAGCTGGTGTTTCGCTTTCCTTGCCTGCGGAATCGCGGCTTTTAGCAGTTGCGCTACCGATGAAGAATTCAACGCCGGTGAGGCAGCGAAAACGCGCGAGGCCATTCCAGGCGAAGTGAACCCGAACGCGCCGGACGCGTCGCAACAGCCAGTGCGCACTCAGCCTGGTTTTAACTTTTGACCGACCTGCGATCGAGGATAGATCCGGTCAAACCCTTCCGTCGTTCGCAAAAAAACCTGCCACCGCTAACGCGTCGAAAAGCGCGCCGAAGGATCCCGGCAAGTGCATTTATTCTCCACATTCCAATCCTGGACAAAGACCCCTTTTCCGTTTTCGCATCGTCGCCGTTGATGTAACGACTGCTTGTGAACGAAACTCCACTTTCCTGGCGCTCGCCCAAAACCGAAGTGCGACAAAGTCCAATTCACGGCAAAGGGCTATTTGCTGTGGCCGATATTGCCAAAGGCGAGATAGTGATGATCAAGGGCGGTCACATCGTCAGTCGAGACTTTGTAGAACGCGAAGTCACGCCCAGACTTGGCCCGGTCGAGATTCAAATTGGCGACGATTTATTCATCGCGCCGGTAACACAGGAGGAACGGGAGGGTTCCATGCTCTACAGTAACCATTCCTGCGACCCCAACCTCGGCCTGCGCGGCAATATTATCTTCGTCGGCCTTCGGGATATTCGGGCCGGGGAGGAATTGACCCATGACTGGTGCATGACGGACGACGACAGCTACGAAATGGAATGCAAATGCGGCTCACTCAATTGCCGTCGGATTCTTACCGGCAAAGATTGGCAGCGGCCGGAACTGCAGGCACGCTATCACGGTTATTTCGCTACGTTCCTTGCCGATAAGATTCCGGCACGCGCTCGCTGAAAACTCCAGCTTGGCTGGCTCGGCCATAGCGAAAAACAAACAATACGGGCGACCGTCTTACAAAATTCGCCAACGCGGTATTCCGGTTTTGCGATCGATTTCCCACAAACGACGTCCCCCGAGAAATGCATTTCGGTTATCGCCTCTCTTCACTCCGCGCGGCAAGTGCTTCATCTTTTTGACGTTGCCGCCACCGAGGACAACGGTATCGGCGACGAACGAAAGTTTTAGCTGCGTCACGCAGTAAAGCACTTCCTCGCGCCACGCTTTTTCGCCGAGACGCTCAAGCCCGTTTATGCCCAGCCAGTCTTCAATTTTGCGGTGATCGCGGTAAGGCAGATCCCCAAGCTCGAGTGGCAAGAGGTTCTTGCTCCAGACCAGGGCCGCACCGAGGCCCGTGCCCAAGCCGAGAAAAAGCATGCGACCGCGAATATGACTGCCGAGTGCCTGCATGGCAGCGTCGTTAATGACCCGAGTGGGCTTTTTCAGGGCCCGACTGAAATTGAACCCGACCCAACCTTTTCCGAGATTTTTCGGGTCCTTCACGATCTTGCCTTTGCGCACAACCGAAGGAAACCCGATGGAAACAGTGGCGAACTTTAACTCCGCCGTGGTTTCGTGAAATCTCCTTACGAAATCGCGCGGCGTCATGCCCGGTCCAGAATCAAATTTCAATTTGTCCTTCGCCGACATTAGCAGTTTCACCTGAGTGCCGCCGATATCGACGACGAGAACGCTCGGTTTCATCGCACGCCCCTGGGCAGGTAAAAATTACTCCCCGATCCCTATCGACCGGCCCAGTCGTTTGAGAACGCTTCCGCGCTCCGCGCTTTCGGAAGCACCCGGTGGCCAGCATTCGACAATCTCCAGCTCAACGAAACGGAAGAGAGTCAAGCGGGCGAATTTCAGATCCAGCCGAAGATTGCGCGCGATCTGCGCGATGGAACGGGAACCGTTGAATTGCGAGGCGAATTGTGCTTCAGCCACGGTAAGCCGCAGCTTTTGGATGCGCTCAAACCCATCACGCGTATAAGCGGGAATCCAGGCGGGGTCATAATCGGCTTTGTCGGTAATATCCTGCGCCTGGACGAAGCGCAAGGTACTCAACATCCAATGTTCGATGTCCTCCTCGGCGGGGATGTCGTTGGCGAAATCGGGCAGCTCGCTTGTTTGTTCAAACGCGAATTGCACTCTTGGTGCGCTCCATTGTCGCGCGAAAAGTTTTTGCCCATAATGCTGGACCAATTGCAGGGCCGGATCGCGCAAAATCAGGTCCTCCCGGAGGAGAGTAATGAACAACGGGCAACCGGTTTGAGATTGAGTCTCGCGCGCGGCAGCCACGCGGTCGGGATCGATGTTTACCAGCGTAACCGGCGCTTCGGAGCAGTAAGTCTCGGCATCGCGGGTCGTCACCAGCACGACCTTTCCTTCACGAGCGTAAAGGTCGATAATTTCCCTCGTCCCGGCAGAGCAGAGTATGCCGGTCAACTTTTCGTGACCGATTACCCTCAGCGCGCGGCTGAAGGAAAAGAAACTGGTATCA
>QHQU01000216.1 GCA_003219925.1 Verrucomicrobiota bacterium | reverse complement strand
CGCCAGCCGATCGTAACGGCGCGCTACCAGCTGGGGCCCGGGTTCGATCGGATGCTCGCTCAAATGTTCCTGCAAAAGCTCGCTCGTGATTCGGCCACGCCAGAGCTCGTCGGCTTCGGCCGCGTTTTTCGGCCACGGGCTTTTTTCCCGCCGAAAATCAATCGTTCCGTCAGTTTTAAAATCGACCGGTTGCTTGAGAAATTCTTTTACCTTGGCGACCCTTTCGTCGACCCGCTTTTGGTAGAGATCGTAGATCTCGTAAGCCGGCTTGAGGTTGCCCAGCAAAATGTCATCATCGAGCGCAGGACCATATTTTTCGGTCAAAGAATTCACATCCTCCTGTGTGAAAAAAAGGTGACTGAAATCGAGCAGCTCCAGATAGCTGCGCAAAACCTTGCCCGACAAGTCGTCGTTTAATTGCTTGTGGGTGTAATGGCCTTCCTCCAGCAGTCGGCCAACCGAGACGCAAACATTGTCCAAGTCGGTCTTTGCTGGAAGGGCTGGTGTTGAAGACAGGCTGGCCAGTGAAACAGCCGCCACCGCGGCATATAAACGAAAAGGATGATTCATGCCCTAAAAAAGAAGTTTTCCATACTCGCAGATCGGCATCCTGAAAGCAAGAACTCCCCTTGAATCCATGCCTGCTGCAGCGATTAAAAGACAATCGGCGAAGCAGAACATTCAAAAAACGTTTTGGTTCGCGGCGGTCCAACCAATGAAATACGAGACATTTTGCGGCGGAGTTTTCGAAACCAACTGCTATTTGTTTCATGCTCCGAACGGGCCGATTCTATTTGACGCACCAGACGGTAGTTGCGCGTGGCTGGAAACCCGCGGAATCGATTTGAAACTGCTGCTCCTCACCCACGGACACATTGATCACGTCGGCGACGTTGCGAAAATTAAGCGACGATTTAACTGCCCGATCGGTTGCCACCCGGATACCGCACCGATGATTTCGGACCCGGATTTTTTCCGCAAGTTCGGCTTCGGCTTTGAAATCGAACCGGTTACGCCAGATTTTTTTATCCAGGAGATGGATGAGCGCGATTTTCTGGGAGTTAAATTTCAGGTGCTCGAGGTCCCAGGTCATTGCCCTGGCAGCCTTTGCTTCTTTTCGCGCAGCGAAAAGCTTTTGATTGGCGGCGATGTTCTGTTTGCCGGAGGGGTTGGTCGTTGGGACCTTCCCGGCGGTGATGGCCAACAATTGTTCCAGGGAATTAAGGCGAAGCTGTTTCCGCTGGGAGACGATGTTACCGTCCTGCCGGGACACGGGCTCCCCACGACTATCGGTGAGGAACGCAAAACCAACCCATTTGTCCGCTAGGTCTTCATCGACATGGCGAGGAAGTAAAAGATCACCACGTCCTGCAGCATGTGGATGCCGAAAGCCCAGCCTGCACCGCGCGTTTCCACCATACTTTTCGCCCAAATCCAACCCGCGATGGTCGCCATGAGGATGCCAATTGGCCCCGAGGGCTGGCCAAAGTAATGCGCCAACCCAAAGAAAATCGCCGTCAACCAAAGCGCTTCGCGAACTGGTAGCACGTTGTGAAGGTGCGCCAGAGGAACGCACCGGAATTGGAATTCTTCATTGGCGGCGTTTAAGGCCGCGGTCGCCAAGGCCCAGGGAAGAAGTTGCCGGAAGCGGGATAGTTCCCCCAAATTCGGCCGGAGACTGTGAAACAAAAATGCGGTCAAGCCCAGGCCAAAAATGACGAGCAATTGCGGGCCGAACCGGCTCCATGGTATCGGCTTGCGGAACCACAGGATAGGCTCTGGCTGGGCCGGCGCATCAAGCTGGCCAATGCGCAGAAAAAGATCGTCCGTGGTGAAATTGCGACCGATGAAGGTGGTGAGTATCAGGAGCACGCCGGCAACATTCAACAAACGCGACATGAAAATCTTTGGTCCCCAGCTCATCCCAGTGGCGAAGCTTTGGATTGGCCCCCATTCGCCGAGCATCGGCGCAATTACGGACCATCCCAGACGCAAGATTGCAAGGGTGAAAAGAAATCTGGTCAGCGGGCTCAGCCGCCTCGATCTGCTTACAATGACGGCCGCCACCCCAAGGACGAGCGCTTGCGCAACCGGCACTGAATAAGGCGGGCCGTGGCCGGTGGAATGACTGAAAATCATCGGAACGACGCTGGCGGTGAGCATCGCCCCCCAAGCAACCCAACGCTGTAAAGGGTCCACACCGTCCGATCTGGACAAAACGATCCCAGGCCGTCGGATTCGGAGTCTCGGGATGGAAAAAGAGGCCTCTGCGCTAATTACTCCAGCCATTCTTTGGCAGACAAGCAAGCGCCGCACCCAACGGCTCGAGTAAATCAATATCGGCGATCAGGTTACGCAGAGAGCGGAGCGCGGCCGGGACGTGCGCCAGGAAATGTTGGCTGCCTTTTACCAGTCCGAGAAAGCCATAAGCCCCAAGCGCTTGCATCAAGCGTTGCATTGCGCATAGCCGAAGCGTTTCCCGCATTTGGGGAGTCGATGACAGGCCGCGGCGCTCCATATAATAAGAGTAAAGTTCCTCCCGCTCATCCGCCGAGAACCGGACATACGGATCAAATAACAGCGATGCCAGATCATACTCAGCCAGGCCCGGACGCATCCCTTGGAAATCGATAAGATAAGCATGTCCGCTTCGGGCAATGATGTTTTGCGACTGAAAATCACGGTGCACCAACACCCTCGGCAACTCTGCCAGTCGCTCCGCGATGTTTTCAAGAGCAGGTAGGGAGGCGAGCTCGCGTAGTCTCCCTTCATTCAACCTAAAGATTCGGCCGAGACAATTTTCAAAAAAATAATTCTGCTCCCACCGATAAAGCGTGGCGTTAAACTCCGGTGGCATTTCGCCATCCAGCTCGGCCCATTCCCTCTCAGGCAAATCGTGAAGCTTGGCGATTTCATCCACGGCTGACCGGTAAAGCGCGCTCCGGACCAACCAGGTGTCGTCGCGAAAACTGAAAAGATCGCTCTCACCCAGGTCCTCGATCCAAATCAACCCTTCCTCCGCGTCATGAAAATAGATTTTTGGCGCGGCAATTCTGTGTTCCGCCAAAAATTCAGCGATGCGCACATAGTGCCGGTTTTCCGCGCCCTCGAGATTGTATTTTACCAAGATGAGTGATTGTTCCGGCACACAACGAACGCGGTAGAACCGCCGATCAGAACCGCCCTTTTCGATCGGGGCGATTTCGATTTGTCCCTCGCTGAAGGCGGGCAAACGCCGGCGCGTTTGGCGAAGAAGCAAATCGGTTTTCACTTCAAACAATGGCGTCATGTAAGGTTCCGGCCGCGGTCCGATGAGTGCGGACAATACAGTTTTCCAGCACACTTCGAGAAGCAATTTGTGCACCGGACCAGAGGATCGTGTCCACTAATTTGGCTTCGCTATCGACGCAACAGTTCTCTCCCACGACAGAGCAGCCGAGCACCTGTGCGGTTGGGTCCACGCGGGCATTTCTCGCCACTGCCAGAGGCCATTCTGGCATCCGAACGTAGTGCGGTTTCCATTTTTCTGAGGCGAGTGTGCGATGAAGGTCCAGATATTGGCGGACCGATCCAACGTTAAACCACTTCCCGTCGTTCAGAATGACTCCGCCAATCCTGCCGTTTTCCTTGATCCATTCGGTCACTACGGGGATGAAAGAGATTTTCTGTGCCGGCGGAATTCGTCGAAAAACCGTGGGGCTCCACACGGCGATGTTAGCGAAATCGTAGCGGCCGGCGATGCCGAGTCGGTTGGCAATATCTATGACTTTGCCATCGGCAAAAGCAATATCGGCGCCGAGACCTGTTTCTCTTAAGGCGAGCGTGACGTCATTTCCCCGCCGAAAATGTTCGTCGATCAACGGCCTAAGGTCAACGTCGGTGAGAATGTCCCCGCTGTAAGTTAGGAAGGGTTCGGAAGCAAAAAGAGGTTCGGCATTTTTAATTCCGCCGCCGGTTTCAAGCAAGTCCGGCTCGTGCACGAGCGTGACCGGGTGTTCGGCGTAAGCGTTACGCGCAAAAAAAGCGGCAAATAATTCAGGAAGCCTGTGGGTATTGATGACGAACGAGTTCACGCCCGCGTCAATCAGGTGATCGAGCGCAAAGGTGATGAGTGGTTTTTGAAAAATTGGCGCGAGCGGTTTCGGCAATGCGTCCGTCAGCGGACGCAAACGGGTTCCCATTCCCGCAGCTAGGACGAAGGCGCGCGTTATCACCGGCTTGTGCTCGCGCAGGGCTTGGCTACAAATTGCGTCATGGCGGAAGAAACGGTCTGGCGCGGTACCTCTTCGCAAGTGAAAAACGCCGCCGCGTTCGCCCTCTGCGCCCTGTGCCTTTGCGTCCTTTTTCTTCTCTTCGCTTTTCTCTGGCGCAATGAATCAGCCAGAGACTTTAGTCCGTACATTTTGTCGCCGGCCATCGTGCCGATCTTCATCGCGCTTTCGCGTTTTCTCCAGACGAAAAACAAAATATACGAACTTACGAGCGAGCGATTGAAAATCACCGAAGGTGTTTTCAATAAAGTGACCGATACACTCGAGCTTTATCGAGTAAAAGACTTGGAAACGCGCCAGCCCTTTTGGGAGCGCGCTTTTGGTGTCGAAAACGTGCAGATCAACACCACCGACGTTTCGACGCCCTTTATTTTGATTGAAGCGGTGTCGAAGAAGATCGGCCTCGGCGACAAAATTCGAAACGCGGTCGAAAATGTTCGAATGCAAAAGCGAGTGCGGGAACTCGACATCGAGTGATTGCCGGCGTTCGGGCGCTAGCCTTTAAGATAAAGCCGGCGCGTCCCGAAATCGATGATCCCGTGATGACGCTGTAAGAGTTCGCTGCCGAGTAATCCGGCGACGGGCCGTTTACCCGCCAGCAACCCGCCGTGAATGAGTCCTCCCAGATCAATAACGCCAACATTGTGACCGACGATGTCAACAGAACCCACGGACAAGCGCCGAATGCGCGCAATTTGCACATCGCGCATATTTAGGTTCACCGCCGCAGACCTAAACGGGGTATCGCGCAAGGGAATTTTCATGCGCTTAACAAATGAGCGATGCAACAGGGTGGCGAAAGCACCGGTATCAACCATCAGAAGCGCGGGTGCGCCGTTAATCGCACCGTCCACATACAAATTGTAGCCATCACTCACATGGATCGGCATGCTGCTCATCCCCCGATAATCCACACCCGGCGTAATTGCTTCTAATTGCGGCTCCAAATTCAAAATCAGGAGCCGGCGCCGGCAATCCAGCACCGCTCGAGTGGGAAAAAGAATATCGGCGCCGAGAATGCCGTCGATTTCCTCTTCGCCAAGACGGGCGCTGCGGCTCTCCGGACCGAGATCGATTGCGACCATTGGTTCGTCAACAAGATTGAGCGCACCGATCCGGAGTGATTTCGCGATCCCCACCGTATCTAACGCACCGTTGATCATCAATTTCGGCGGTAACTTGGAGGTGCTGGAAATTGAATCGAGGCCGTAGTGCCGATGACGACTGACAGCGATGGCGCTGACGGGGGCTCCTGTATCCACTCCGAGCAAAGCGAGTTTTCCATTAATAAAAGCGCGAACGATAAGGTGATTCTGCGGCGAAAGTTCGAGCGGAAGTGCTTCGAACTGCGGATTGTTGCGCTGCCAGATTGTCCGTTCGGCAGCCGATCGACGTGAAGCGGACTGGCCTTCAGCCGGCGACGGCGCCGCCCAGCAGAACAGGGTTGCGAGGAAGAAGAGGAAAATCGACCTACGCAAGCGAATCCAAAAGGAAATCATCGCGGTCGAAGGATACCATCAGCCCTTTGAAAGCAAGAATCGATCTTTGCGAGATTGCGCGGGGGCACGCAAGCAGCTAGAAGATAGGGCCTTTGATGGACAGCACTACAGCGACAACACCTGCAGCCACTGAGCAGAAGCTCGTTCGAGGGCTGGGCTTGCTCGACTCGACGATGCTGGTCGCCGGGTCGATGATCGGTTCGGGAATTTTCATCGTCTCAACAATTATTGCGCGGCAGGTGGGCGCGCCCGGTTGGTTACTTGTGGTGTGGATTGTGACCGGTGTGCTGACGTTAATGGCCGCGCTTTCCTACGGCGAGCTCGCCGCGATGATGCCTAAAGCCGGCGGGCAATATGTTTACCTGCGAGAAGCGTTCTCGCCGCTCTGGGGTTTTCTCTACGGCTGGACGTTGTTCCTCGTCATTCAAACGGGAACGATCGCAGCGGTGGCAGTCGGATTTGCCCGTTACATGGGGGTACTTGTGCCGTGGGTTTCGGAATCGAATTATCTCATTCAACCAATTCGTTTGGGCGGCTACGCAATCTCGCTCTCGACCGCGCAACTGGTCGGCCTGCTGCTTATTGCGCTGCTCACCTTCATGAACACGCTCGGACTGAAGCTCGGGAAAATCGTGCAGAACATTTTCACGACAGCAAAGACAGGAGCGCTCATCGCGCTGATCCTGCTCGGCATCGTGGTCGGCCTCCGATCAGGAGCGGGCGCGGCGAATTTTTCCGATTTCTGGAGTTTGCGCGGCGGATTGCAAGAAGTTGGAAAGGGCCTCACCGCGGCAACTGGGTTCGGCCTGTTCGTCGGCATCTGCGTCGCGCAAACGAACTCGCTCTTTTCTGCTGATGCGTGGAACAATATCACCTTTACCGCCGGCGAAGTGGTCAACCCACGGCGTAATGTTCCCCTCTCACTGGCGTTCGGAACGATTCTGGTGATCAGCTTGTATTTGCTGGCAAATGTAGCCTACCTCGCCGCCCTTCCGTTCTCCGCAATTCAAAATGCGCCGAGTGATCGCGTCGCCTCAGAAACAGCCAATGTCATCTTCCCGGGCCTCGGTGCCACCATCATGGCGGTCGCGATTATGGTCTCCACGTTTGGTTGTAACAACGGACTGATCCTGGCCGGCGCACGCGCCTATTACGCAATGGCACGCGACGGACTCTTCTTTCGCTCGGTTAGTCGGCTGAACCGGAATCATGTGCCAGGCTGGGGTCTGGTTGTGCAGGGAATCTGGGCCGGCCTGCTCGTTTTGCCGCGGACAGTAAAGAGGGACGCCACCGGCGCAGTCGCCGGTTACGGAAATCTATATGGCAATCTGCTCGACTACGTGATCTCCGCCGCGCTTATCTTCTACATTCTTACGATTCTCGGGATCTTCATGCTTCGACGAAAACGGCCCGATGCCGAACGCCCCTACAAAGCTTTCGGTTACCCCGTAGTGCCTCTGCTCTATGTCATCGGCGCGAGCGTCATTCTCGCCGTGCTCTTCATCTATCAAACTGCAACTACCTGGCCGGGCCTTATCATCGTGCTGAGCGGGGTACCGATTTATTTCCTGTGGCGGAGATCAGCCGAAAAGATGGCGCTTCACGCAGCTGACTAGTCCGCCGAAACCGAACCAAACTAACGACTCATGGCAAATTTATTCGCAAGAAAGCCACTCGCCAGGCTGATGGCAGAAGCGCAGGAAGTTGGCGAGCACAGCCTGAAGCGATCACTCGGGCCGATTAATCTAATTGCCCTGGGAATCGGGGGAATCATCGGCGCTGGTCTTTTTGTCCGCACAGCGGCCGCAATTGCTGACCGCGCAGGTCCATCGGTCGTGCTTGCCTTTATCGTCGCCGGTATTGGGTGCGCGTTTGCCGGTCTTTGTTACGCCGAGTTTGCCTCGATGATTCCAGTTGCGGGCAG
The DNA here is from genome assembly GCA_003219925.1 of Verrucomicrobiota bacterium. Classification (GTDB taxonomy): domain Bacteria; phylum Verrucomicrobiota; class Verrucomicrobiia; order Chthoniobacterales; family UBA10450; genus AV69. Next base: position 11,883 of record QHQU01000216.1, on the reverse strand, counting down.
CGCCTACACTTATTCCTACGCCACCATGGGCGAATTCGTCGCCTGGATCATCGGCTGGGACTTAATCCTCGAATACGCGGTCGCGGCATCCACAGTTTCCATCGCGTGGAGCGAGTACGCCAATCGCGTGCTCGATTGGTTCGGGCTGCGGGTACCGTACCAATGGACGCATTCGCCTTTCGAACATGACCTCGCCGGGATTCATGGATTGATGAACATCCCGGCGGTTTTCATTCTCCTTCTCCTCACGCTCCTGCTTATCCGCGGCACGAAAGAATCGGCTTTCGTCAATGGTCTCATTGTTGTCCTCAAGGTGAGCATTGTGTTGCTCTTCATCGGCATCGGCTGGGGGTTCATCAATCCGGTAAACCACACCCCGATGATTCCCGCCCCAACCACTTACATCACGGGACAGGGCATCACCCACGCGTATGGTGGAATTCTCGGAATTCTCGGGGCCGCCGGCGTTGTCTTCTTCGCTTACATCGGGTTCGATGCCGTTTCCACCGCCGCACAAGAAGCGCGGAATCCGAAACGCGACATGCCGATAGGAATTCTTGGATCGCTCGTTTTTTGCACTATTCTTTATGTGCTGTTTTCCTATGTGCTCAGCGGAGTTGCGACGGTGCAGGATTTCCGTAGCGCCGGTCGTGAAGCCTCGGTCGCGTTCGCGATCACCAAATACATGACCGGCTACGAATGGCTTTCAAAGTCGGTCACGGTCGCAATTTTGGCGGGCTTTTCCTCCGTCATCTTAGTGATGTTGTTAGGCCAATCACGCGTCTTCTTCTCGATGAGTCGCGACGGACTTGTCCCCCAAGTTTTTTCCGACGTCCATCCTCGGTATCGGACGCCTTACAAATCAAACATGTTGTTCTTTGTGTTTACCGGCCTGCTCGCGGCATTCGTACCTGCCGATGTCACCGGCGAAATGACGAGTATCGGGACCTTGTTTGCTTTCATCCTCGTCTGCGCAGGTATCTGGATCATGCGGGTTCGCAGCCCTGAGCTGGAACGCGGATTTCGGGTGCCGGCAGCACCCGTTGTCTGCACGCTCGGAATCATCGTGTGCGGCGCAATGATTTACGGCTTGGGCTGGACGAATTGGATGCGGCTAATTGTCTGGCTCGCAATCGGACTGGTGTTTTACTTCAGCTATGGCAAGAGCCACAGCCGCATCAATGCGCCACCGCCCGAGATGCCAGAGGGGATAAAGCTGACCCGGTAGCGCAGATTCTGAACAGAAGATAACAGGAAACAAAAAGCGTTTCGACGGACGATCTGATTGAAGGTTTTGTTACCTTCGTTTCCTTGTGTTGCGTTATCCCGCTGTCACCAGCTACTGCCACCGAAACCTTCGCTGGGACTTGTGCCGCCGAAAAGTCTTTCGCCACGCTCGCGGAGCCTTTCTGATTTCGCTAACGATTCGCGGGCAGCTGCGGTTTTCTGCAAATCTTCAGGCGAGAGATCGAGAGCGCGCAATACTTCGGCTTCGTCGCGCGAAAGCTCTGACCGGTTTGCTCGTTCCTGGAATTGCGCGAGCGTTTGCGCAAGGTCGTCGCCATTCTTCCCGCGAAAAAGACTCAGCATCCGTTGAAAAGTGAGATGAAACGGCACGGTTGCGACATCGACCGTCTCGTCCGACTGCGAAGCGAACGGCATCATCACTTCGTTGCCGGTAACCACACTGTTCCAAGTCTCCCGCGGCGCGTAATAGCCCAGCTCGACTGCATAGGTCTCGCCCGGCTCGAGCTCCTCAATGGCGCAGCTCCCGCTCATCGGTTCGACCGCGACGGTTTTCTCATTCCCGTTTTGCCGAATCCGCACGTGGGCACAGCGATCGGCTGGTAAACCTTTGGCGAAGGCCGCCGGCCAATCCACACTCCAGCACACAAAAAGCGTCCGTGGATCGCGCGCGATTGCGACCAGCAGCGGCTTGCCATAGTGCGCTGGCAACCCCGTCAATTCGTCAACGTCTCGCCGACGCAACGATGATGAAGTCACCGGTCCTTCCGAGATTTTGTAGCCGCTCGACGAGTCGGACGGATTCTTCGCCATACCGGCCGCTTATCAATCATTGATCGGCTCGCGAGGCAAGCCAAAAGGGCGCGTTGCTTCATTCGCCCGGACATCGCAATGTCGCGATGCGATGCGAACCTGCATCATTCTCAATCCAATCGCCGGCGGGGTGAAAAACATTGATGCTGTTCAGGATCGTTTGCGCGGGTTGAAGGCCGAGCGCCTTTGCATCAGCCAACAGGCGGGTGACGCGGAGAAATTCGCCAGTGAATCTTCGGACTTCGATCTGATCGTGTCGGCGGGCGGCGATGGGACCTTGAACGAAGTAGTGAACGGGATCGCTCAGGGAGGTTGCAAGGCTGCTCTTGGCGTCTTGCCGCTCGGGACCGGCAACGATTTTGCGCGCACACTCGGAGTTCCAACTGATCTGGAGACCGCGATCGAACAGATCATGGCTGCCAAGACCCGCGCCATTGATCTGGTCCGCGTGACCAGCGATCGCGTCCGCTATTTCGTGAACGTTTCCTCAGGCGGATTCAGCGGCGTGGTTGACGAAAAACTTACGCCGGAAATGAAGCGGGCGTGGGGGCCACTGGCCTATTTGCGCAGCGCCGCAGCCGCGTTTTCCGAGCTACGTGGTTACACCACGAAGGTGGCGCTTGATGACGCGCAGGCTTTCGAGCTTGATCTCTATAATGTGATCGTGGCCAACGGGCGTTACGTTGCTGGTGGGATCCCGGTCGCGCCGGAAGCCGACGTCGCGGATGGATTGCTCGATATCGTCCTCATTGCGGAGCGGGGGCCGGCCGAGCTCGCAATTTTGGCGGCCCAGATCCTCCTCGGTAAACACTTGTCCTCGGACGGGGTTATCTTTCGGCGGGCCAAAAAGATTGCGATTAGTTCAAGACCCGGAATGTGGTTTAACGTCGATGGTGAATTGATCGGGAATGAACCGGCAATTTTCGAGTTGCTGCCGCAGGCATTGCGATGCGTAGTCGGAGCCGGAGCAGCGTGAACAAGAAAATTATCACCTTGGATGAATTGAGCGAAAAATCGGAACGGTTGCGATCTGCGGGCAAGCGAGTGATCGCGACGAATGGTTGCTTCGATATTTTGCACGTCGGCCATGTGCGTTACCTGGCGGCGGCGCGAAAACTCGGCGATGTGCTGGTGGTGGGACTGAACGGCGACAATTCGGTCTGTCAGCTTAAAGGCGAAGGCCGGCCCATCAATCGCGAACAGGATCGGGCGGAGGTGTTGGCCGCGCTCGAGTCGGTCGATTACGTGACGATTTTTCCCGAATTGCGGGCCACGAATTTTCTGCGGGCGGCCCAGCCGGCGATCTATGCCAAGGGCGGCGATTATACGCCCGATACGCTGGACCCAAAAGAACGCGCAGTTTTGGAAAAATTCGGAACCAGGATTGAGATCATTCCCTTCGAGAAAGGTTACTCAACCTCGCAGTTGCTAACGAGAATTGGGGAAGGGTGATGATTAAGATCGGTATTCTCGGCTCGGGCAAGGGATCGAACTGTCGCGCCATCCTCCAGAGTATTCGCGATGGTAGGTTAAGAGCAAAGGTCGCCGTTGTAATTTCCGATGTACTCGATGCACCGATTCTGGAGATCGCGCGTGAGTTCGGAGTGCCGAACGCCTACCTGCCGCCGGGGCATTTTCGGACCAGGCTTGAGCCGAAGGTGGAAGCGCAACTGGTCGCGATGTTGCAGAATGCGGAAGTGCAAATTGTCGTTCTGGCTGGTTTCATGCGCGTCTTGAAAGAGCAAATGCTGGCCGCTTTCCCGCGCCGAATCGTGAACATTCATCCCTCGCTCCTGCCGAAATTCCCGGGCCTGGAAGCATGGAAACAGGCACTTGCAGCTAACGAGAAGTGGACAGGCGTAACCGTTCATTACGTGGATGAGCAGATCGATCACGGCGACGTCATTGCGCAACGCAAAGTCCCCGTGATGAGCGACGATACGGCCGAGTCATTGCACGCGCGCATCCAGGAAGTAGAACACGTTCTTTACCCCGAAGCTCTCGAGCAGGTATTTGCGCAACTGCGCGCTGCTTAAAGCCGTTCGGCCTTGGGATCGCGTCCGAGCAATTCCTGCATCGCAAAGAGGAGCGGCTTGTCCTGATAAAGAACGGCGTAGACTTGATCGATGATCGGTGTTTCCACGCCGATCCGGCGCGCACATTCGAATGCGCTCTTTGCTGTAGGTATCCCTTCTGCCACCATTCTCATGTCGGCCTGGATTTGAGCCAGGGTCTCGGCCTGGCCCAGCCGTTCTCCTACCCTCCGATTGCGACTGTGCTTACTGAAGCAGGTCGCGATCAGATCTCCCACGCCGCTTAGTCCGTAGAAAGTGCGCGCGTTTCCACCCATCCCGGTCCCGAGACGCAACAATTCGGCCATCGCGCGGGTAAGGAGCGCAGCTTTTGAATTGTCGCCCAGGCCAAGGCCGTCACTCACGCCGGCCGCAATCGCGAAAACATTCTTGAGCGCGCCCCCCAGCTCAATGCTGACAACATCATCACTCGTATAAATCCGGAAATGTTCGCTCCCAAGAAAACGTTGCAGTTCAATTGCATATTTCTCGTTAGCACAACCAATCACAGTCGCAGTCGGCAAGCTGCGAATAACTTCGACTGCCAGATTTGGTCCGGACAAAACCGCTACTGGATTTGAAGAGAAAAGATCTGACAAAATTTCGCTCATCCGCATTCCGCTGCCGTGCTCGATTCCTTTGGTGCAACTCAGCAGCACCGCATTTTCTTTGACTCCGGCGTTGCGGACACGAGTGGCGATTTCGCGCAGGGCAATGGATGGGGTGACGAAAACAATTAGATCGGCTTCACGACAGTCACTGAGCTCGTGCGTGGCGCTAATGTTGTCCGGCAATCGGATCCCCGGCAAATACTCGGTGTTCTCTCGCGAACTTTGCACCCGGCTGATGCGTGCGGCATTGTTGCCCCACAGAGAAATGGGCCGCCCGTCCGTCCCCCACAGTGCCGCCAGCGCCGTGCCCCAGCTTCCTGCACCTATGATGACGCTTTGTTTCATTTTCGATCGAAGCGCGGCTCGCGCCCCTGGAGCAGGCGCACGATGTTGCCGCGGTGCCTGAAAATTATCAGAGTCGCGATCAAAAGGCTAAATCCTAAGACGATCGGATCTCTCGCATTCCCCAAAAGCCAGGCGCTTAGGGGCAATGCAACCGCCGCAACGATGGAAGCTAACGAGACGAAGCGGAAAAGGAAAAAGATCGCGATCCATACAATAACAGCGATGAATGTTGCTACCGGCAATAGACCAAGGCAGGCGCCGGCGGCTGCGGCGACACCTTTTCCACCGCGAAATCCAAGCCAGATCGGAAACGAATGGCCGACCACGACGAACAAAGCAGCAAGGATCCCGATGAGATAGCTGGTGGACGGGTCGAATTGGGTGAGCCAGAGCGCAATTCTAACAGCAAGGAAACCCTTTAGAACATCTGCAATAAAAACAGCGTAACCATATTTTTTTCCGAGAACACGCAGCGTATTTGTTGCTCCAATGTTACCGCTGCCGTGCTGCCGGACATCAATACCGGCGATCCGTCCAGCTATGAAACCGAAGGGGATGGATCCAAGAAGATAAGCAATCAGAGCCGCGGCGAAATAGATCACTCAGCACGATTTACCATTTAGCCAAATATCCAGGATAGATAAATCGGCAGCCGTTATTCCCGGAATGCGTCGCGCGGCTCCGAGGGAAGTCGGGCGAAACTTTCCCAATTTTTGCCGGCTTTCACTGCGAAGACCGGGAACAATATTAAAGTCGAACCCACTGGGAATGGTGCGATCGGCACGCACCTGCTCATGGGTACGGCGTTTTGTTTGTTGCGCGAGATAGCCGGCGTATTTCATTTCAATTAGCAGGTGACGCCAAATTGAGTGCGGAGCCATGGCGATTACTTCAGGTGGAATCGCGCTCAGGGTAAAGCGCGGGTCCTTCAACGCCTGACGCAGAGGGCGGCCATCAACCTGAAGAGCGTCAATCGCATTGTAAAGGGAGGCGATGGCCTCTTGTTTTCGACGAAGGCTTTTTATTCTCTCCTCACTAACTAATCCGAACTCGGCGCCTAACTTGGTCAAACGCAAATCGGCGTTGTCTTCGCGAAGAGCGAGGCGATTTTGCGCTCGACTAGTAAACATTCGATAGGGCTCATCGGTTCCTCTTGTTGTCAGATCGTCGATCAGAACGCCGATGTAACTAATTTCTTTCGAAAGCGTAAATGGATCGCGATCTTGTGCCTTTAATCCGGCGTTGATTCCGGCAATTAAGCCTTGGCCGGCGGCTTCTTCGTAGCCGGAGGTGCCGTTTATCTGTCCAGCGAAATACAGGCTTTCTACCAGCTTGGTCTCAAGCGTTGGGTGAAGCTGAGTCGGCGGGAAATAATCGTACTCGACCGCGTAGCCGGGCCGAATGATCTCGGCCCGCTCCAGTCCGGGAATGGATCGCACTAACGACAATTGGACATCGAATGGCAGACTGGTAGAAATGCCGTTGACATAAAACTCGCTGGAATGCCGTCCTTCCGGCTCGAGGAAAATGGGATGCGAGGATTTATGTGAAAACCGGACAACTTTGTCCTCGATTGAGGGGCAATACCGCGGCCCCGTGCCCTTAATTCTATTTTGATATAATGGTGATCTGTGGAGATTTGCGCTAATTATGTCGTGGGTTTTCTGAGTAGTCTGTGTCAGCCAACATGGAAGCTGTTCCACGTGGAACATCCCTGTGTCATCAAAATTCAGCGTGAACGATTCGTGTTTTTCACGGGGCACCGTTTCCACGAATGAAAGGCGTGGCGGCGGCTCATCGCCTCCTTGGACCTCGAGCGACCCGAAGTCGATCGAATTGCCGTTGAGGCGGCAGGGCGTTCCCGTTTTGAAACGACCCGCTTCGAATCCCAAGGTGCGAATGCTGTCGCTCAGACTCGATGCCGTGTCCGCCATTCGGCCTCCCGCTTTGGATTGTTCGCCCACATGCAGGAGCCCACGCAGAAAGGTCCCAGCTGTAATCACGACCGATTTTGCTAGAATTTCGACGCCTAAATCCGTTGTCACGCCGACCGCTCGTCGGTTACTGACGAGGAGCGTGGTCGCCGTCCCCTGTAACAGCCGAAGATTCCGCGTCTTTTCGAGGATGGCCTTTAGCCGAAATTGGTAGGCTTTCTTGTCGCACTGGACCCGCGTTGCCCACACCGCTTCGCCCTTACTCCGATTAAGTATTCGGAATTGGATTCCGGTGGCATCGGCATTAATTGCCATCGCGCCTCCTAGCGCATCAATTTCTTTCACAATATGGCTCTTAGCTGAGCCGCCGATCGCCGGATTACACGACATCTGGCCGATCGTATCCAGATTTTGAGTCAACATCAGCGTGCGACAGCCCAGTCGCGCCGCAGCCAGAGCGGCCTCGATCCCCGCGTGGCCACTGCCAACCACCAGGACGTCGATTGGATCAGTGAATGTGAACATTTTCAAGAATCCCGCGCTTCGGGTCCGGAAGAAGATGGGAAAGACTCTCGATCTTCTGGCCTCCCCGCATCGTCGCGCTAACGATAATCAGCTCCGGAGCAAATTCAGCCAGGAATTGCCGGCAGGCACCGCAAGGCACGATCGGTTCACTTGTATCGGCAACAACAGCGATCGCGACGAACTCCCGCTGCCCTGCCGCGACTGCACTGGCGACCGCAATTCGCTCGGCGCAAATCGTCAGACCGTACGAGATATTTTCGATATTGCTGCCGACAAAAACAGCGCCCGATTTGCATTGAACAGCCGCTCCTACAGCAAATCCAGAATATGGCACATAGGCTTGCTTACGCACTGCGGAGGCGGCTCGAATTAAGTCAGTCAATTGCGTATCCATCTGTCAACAAAGAAATTATGCCATCGACACGCCCCGTAGAACGCGCAATGCAATGCGGCCCATCAGCACGAGGATCGCCAAGGAAATAAGTAGTCCGCCACCCCACACCCAATATTCGTACATCCGCGGATGGGTCTGTCCGCGGGCGAGCCGCAGCCCCAGTTGTCCAAGCGTCCCAAGATACGCGTAGAGAAAGAGTCCCGGCGCCTGGCCAATTGCAATCCAGATCATACATGTTCGAAACCGAATTCTGGTTAGGCCATATAAATAGTTCATCAAACTGGTGGGAAAAAGCGGATGCAATTGGCTGAGTAGAATGAGCTTCCACCCTTCGCGCTCCACCGCCGGTTCGAGCGCGTGGAGGCTCTTCGATCTTTCGAAGCGACGTTGCAGCCAGCGCCTGCCTATCGTTCGGCCAATCAAAAATGAAATGGCCGCACCGGCCACATTGCCAATCAGCGCAATCAGGGATCCCCACCATAAACCAAAAAAAAATCCGCTGCCGATACTTAGGATTCCGCCCGGCAGCAGCAATACATTACAGCAGGCGTAAAGGATCGGGTAACAAATCGCGCTCCAAACTCCCCAACCCATCACCCGCTGCTGAATCAGGGCCAGAATTTCCGGCACCGGAAAAAAGTGCCACAACGCGACCATAAGGGCGATCGCACCGAGGCTGGCGAAAAGCTGAAACCAGACGACGCGTTTTGTTTTGTTCAAGAGCGCCAGACCATCTGCGTGTCACATCTCGCGCGCAAATCGGGCTAATTCGCAGGTAGAATCAAAATGCAGGAACGGCGTAATCAAATAGACGCCTGGAGACGATTTCGCGCGCGATTTCCATTCCGACCGCGGCGACATTTTCCAGTCACGGCATGGAGGACCGTAAGTATCGTAAGCGTGCTAAACGTGATATCGCTCGACTAAACGGTCTGTGGCTGTGCGCTCCGCCGACGCTGAATACCGAGGCTATCAAAAATTATCCGGGTGGCGTCGGATCGATTGAGTGTGTAAAAGTGAATGCCGGCAACGTTGTTATCCAAAAGATCGTGGCATTGTTCCAGGGCGAAGTGAACACCCACGCGCCTGACCATTTCAGGATCGTTCTCGCATCGCTGTAAAGCACGCAGAAGCCTAGCCGGGAAGCGCGCGCCGCCGGCCAGCTCGGCGATGCGTTTCAATCCGCTCACGGAGATAATCGGCATTATGCCAGCGATAATCGGGACGTGGATGTCGGCAAGCGCACAGCGTTCGCGAAAATCGTAGAAGTCGCGATTATCGAAAAATAGTTGTGTGACGATGTAGTCGGCGCCAGCGCCGACTTTCGCTTTGAGGTGATCCATTTCGAGCAATCGATTCGGCGTTGCCGGATGTCCTTCGGGAAACCCGGCCACGCCGATCCCAAAACCGCGCCGATCCGGATGCGCCCCCGATTCGTTGAATTTGCGAATGAACTTCACCAAATCGATCGCGTGTTGAAACGAGTCGCGCGCCTTGTCGTAGTCGATTCCACGCGGCCTATCGCCCCCGAGCGCGAGAATGTTTCCAATCGCCGATTTAGTATATCGAATTAGAATTGCTTCGATCTCTTCTTCGTTGTGGCAGACGCAGGTTAGGTGAGGGATTGGATCTAGTTTGGTTGTGTGTTGAATGCGCTCGACAAGATCGTGGGTCAAGTCTCGCGTCGAGCCACCCGCACCGTAGGTAACACTGACAAAGTGCGGCATATACGATTCGAGATCGCGAATCGTATGGTAGAGAATCTCGGCCGCTTCCGGCGTTCTCGGAGGAAAGAACTCGAACGAAAACGTGGGAGATTCCCTTAGCATAATGTCCGTGATGTGCATGTTTCAAAGTCTACCTTCGTTCGTGCCGCGACTTTCGGTCAACTGACCAAGCACATTTTCGACCACGGAGGGATGTCGCATCCAAACTCCAAAAGCCTTTGCCAGCATGAGATTTAACACACTTTGGTCCCCGGCAAAAACGGAAGGTCAGTTGTAGCTCCCCGCCGTTTCACGTCACACATTTGCGTTCGTTTGGGCGACCGTGATCCCGAGTGGACCGGACGCTCCCCCTCCGATCGAGCAGCGGCGTCCCCCGTCACCGCCTTCGCTTTCACCGGCTTGAGTCCTGCGATCGCTTTCGAAATCGCTGCGACGGTGCGCGGATTTGTTCCGCAGCAGCCGCCAATCAACCGCGCGCCTTCCGCCACCATTCCGCGCGCGACTTGCGCGAAGTAATCCGGCGCCGCGTGATAGATAAAACGGCCGTCAGTGTATTTCGGACAGCCGGAGTTTGGATAAGCCGCGAGCAATCCATCGAGGGGTATTCGCTGGAGCAGCTGGACAGTAGCGTGCGGACCATTCATGCAATTTACGCCGGTAACTTGCGCTCCCAGACCGCGGAGCTTGCGGAATGCGTCAACGATCGGGACACCGGACGCCAGGCGTCCTTCCGGTTCGCAGGCAAATGAGCAAATGGTTGTGCAATCGCTCAGCGAATTCTTCGCCTCGAGCGCAAGCTGCATCTCGACGTCATCCATGAACGTCTCCAGAAAAATCAGGTCAACCCCTCCTTCGAGCAACGCCTGGATCTGTTCGAGAAAACACTGGCCTCGATCAATTCCGCGCTCTTCCGCTTTCAGCGCGCTTAGCCCAAGCGGACCGAGGCTCCCGGCAACGCAGACATCTTTTCCCGCGGCCGTCTCTTTCGCCAGCTTTGCCGCCGCGCGATTGAACTCGCTCACGCGATTTTCAAAACCAAAACGTGAGAGTCGTGCTGCATTAGCGCCAAAGGTATTTGTCTCAATCACGCGGGCACCGGCCGCTATGTAATCGCAATGAATCGCACGCACCCGATCCGGATCGGTCACGCAAACTTCCTCGAGACACGACTCCATCGGCAGACCCTGATCGAGCAACAGCGTTCCCATCGCGCCGTCGCCGCAGACCACATGTTCCTGGAGCTCATCAAGAAGGTTCATGGTGTGAATGCCGGATTACGGTCACGTAGGGCGGCCGTCAACTTACTTGGTGGTGGCGCGCGACTTTGATCAAATTGCGCGCCATCTCATTCGCGAGACCTCGACCTCCAAATCGACGAAAGTTGTCGGGTGCCGATTTCTCTCGATTTCAACAAAGCACAGACCCGCGAGCGAACCTAAGATCGACGAACCTTTTGCTCGCTAGAACTTTTTGAACGCCGAGCAATTGAAATTTCCGGGTTAGCTCTCGACCCCAAGAGGTCGGACCCGGCCAGATCACGCTTCCTAAAATGATAACAGCCGCAAGTCGACTCTTGAGCGAAGTCTTCACATTGGTGCTGTTAACCGTTTGCGCAAAAGGAAGCGAACAACTTCGAACAACTCAAAACAAAAGACGCTTCTGCTCTTGCGGTTGGCTGATTCCAGTCGTTCATGCCAAGCTTGTTCACACCGTTTAAATCTGAATTATGTGAGGAATGATGGACGCGAACGCCAGGTTATTGGCGACATGAAGGTGAAGATTTTGTTTGAATGACAAATAAAAATAACAGAGAGCCTGTGAACAAAGCGTTGGAGCACTAAATGAATCACGCCGCCAAAACGATTCTTTCCCCCGGTGCAACAGTTGCAGTCAACCAGCCATGCCCGGTCGCAGTTGTTGAGAAACCAGACAGCCTCTTCGAGCGTTTCGCCTGGATTTACATTTTTTGTCGCGAAAAAGTTTTTCGTGATGATACCGGCCGGATAATTCGTGCGTTTTGGCCGGCCGGAGAACCACCGGCGAGTTCCAAGGTGCTGGAGCTTGGCTGTGGCCCGGGGTTTTACGCCCGTGCCTTGGCGCAGCGTTTTCAAAGAATCTCGGTTCTTGGAGTCGACAGCTCGAGGGAGCTGGTGAAATACGCGCGGGAGAGAGCGACGGAGAAGGCTTTGCATAACTGTGCTTTTGTGTGGGGTGATG
>QHQU01000235.1 GCA_003219925.1 Verrucomicrobiota bacterium | reverse complement strand
CAAGATCAGTTTGGATGGCAAAGACATCGGTTATATCGCGATCGTAATCGCTCGCCCAAATGTGCTCGTCGCTATTCGCATCGATCAATTGCACGTTCACCCGCACCTTGTTGCCGGAGCGGCGGACGCTGCCTTCAAGAATGTTCGAGACCCCGAGCTGCTTACCAATATCGCGAACATTCGTAGCCTTTCCTCGATAGGGCATGACGGAAGTGCGCGAGATCACTTTGAGTTCGCCGATTTTCGAAAGG
>QHQU01000234.1 GCA_003219925.1 Verrucomicrobiota bacterium | reverse complement strand
GGGGTTACGTCAAACGCCCAGGCCAGGATGAGAGCGATTGGAAATCCAGCGAGCAACAGCACAATGACCAGACGCTGCGACCAATTCGGCAACTCCCATGCCGGAAAGACCGCCGATGCAATCTGAATGATGCCCCCGGCCACGATGATGTAGGCAACGGCAACGCGATAAACTTTGCGCCGCTTCACCTCCTCGAAAAAGCCGCTCATAAAAACGTGGTCCATTGCGTGGCCAGTCGCCTCCCCTCAGCGATAGACAACTATGCTCGCGTCTTGTTGAAGCTAAACGAT
>QHQU01000233.1 GCA_003219925.1 Verrucomicrobiota bacterium | reverse complement strand
CGCGTTCGTTTTCGTGAATGGATCCGATTTTTCCGTGATGTCCCAGTTGGTCCAGCGAAAGAGATGCTCAACCACGCGAATCTCCACCGGTTCTTTCTTGTGATTGCGCAGCTTGATTTCAATCGATTCGTCGAGCCAGTGATTGGATGAATCTACCTTCACGTTGGTGCGCCGGCGCTCGCCCACCAGATCGAAGGCGTTGCCGGTAAAGACACGCAACGTTTCGTCTTTCGGGCTGTGATCGATCAAATTTTCGCCGGTGAATTCCAGCTGTTTGTCATCGTCCTGTTTGTAGAAACGCAGGCGGCCTTTCGGCAGCGGCATGCCGAGATGATTCGCTTCCGAATTTTTGAATTCGCGCATGACCGCGACCTTCGTTTCCATTTCCGTGCCGAGGTCCTGATTGTTGCGGAGGTTTTCCATTTGGACACCCCGCCACTGGTTCCAATCGATTTTCAATCCGTCGTAAACGTAAACACGCTCTGATTTCACGCCGCTGGCGCGAATGAACTCGACCTGTTTCGTCTCGCGATCGCGCAACGTGGCCGGTCGCGCCAGGGTGTAGAGATGATAATCTTCTAACGCTTTCTGGCTTACCGGAGGCGGCATCGCTGCTGATACCGCCAATTCTTCATTTCTCATGTAGCCAGCCGCCTCAGCCTGCTGAATTTTGCTCACATCGCCCGCCATCAATTTGATCTTGGCATTCTCAAAGGTCTTGCCGCTTTGGTTGTCCATTGTCACCCAGCCGACAAAATCGAGCAGATCGCTTTTTTCCGGGGCGACGATGTTATAATCCGCTTCCCAACTCATCCCGCCGGTGACGTAAGCCAGCTCCACGTCCAGTTTGGCAGCCTTATCGGCCTGCAATTGCCATTCAATGGTCGGCTTTAAAATCGTGTCGTCTCCGAGTGGTGGAAATAGCGGCTGACCGGGTAAGGCAAAACGCAGTTTGCCATTGACCTCGATGATCGGCTGCGACATGCCGCCGCTTTGATAAGCCATCGCCGATTGCGCCATGGCGTAGCGTTGCCCGTAGCGCTGCATTGCTTCCTGACTGTGCCGCGCGTAACCGCTGCGCACGATTTTTCCCTGCACAATCATGTTCGGTTTGTTCGGTTCGACGACAAGAAAATCGATCGTTTTGCCCTCAAATAACGAAAGGAGCAATTCCTGCGAAACCGGATCGTTGCGATAATTTTGCTCGAGAATTTGCAGGTTCGTCTTGCCGGTCGAATCGCGCAAGATCACTGAATCGGGCTCGAGATGTGCGGTCGTTTCGGTGAAACGGACATTGTTTATGCCCTGCTTCAAATCGAGCGGAACGGTGTCGCGTACCACCGCGAAATTTTGATTGTAAATTGTGAGAGCAGGTTGGCTGGCGAAAAGCAAAGGCGTGAGCGCGATGCAGGCCAGCATTGTTGCCGCGGTCCCTGGCCGCGGAATGAATGCAGCAATTCTTTTCATGTTGCCGAGTTAAACACTCGAAACGCCAAAAACCGACGATGATTTTTCTGGTAAATGCCGCGCCCTCGCCGCATTTCCGCCGCTCTCGTCATGTCGAGCGGAAGTCGAGACATCTCTAATTTTTCCGGCGAATGGTTAGAGATCCCTCGACTGCGCTCGGGATGACAGAAAGGAGGCGCGATCCTGCTATTAGCTTCTCAGCTCACGAATCACTTCGTCCCAGTCGCGAATACGGTCTGAAAATTCGGATTCTGTTTTTCCCGCGCAACCACGCGAACATCGATGTTCTTGAAGCCGGAGTCTTCCAGAAATTGGTGTAATTGCACTTCGCTGAAACCGAGCCAGTGATCAGCGTAAAGCTCGCGCGCTCGCTCGAAGGAATGGTTCAACAAATCGAGAATCACAATGCGCCCATTCTTTCTCAGAATGGAATGCGCGCTCTTGATCGCGCGTTCCGGCCGAGGAGCATGGTGCAAAGCCTGACTGAAAATCGCCAGATCGACACTGTTCCTGGCAATGGGCGGCTCCTGCATATCACCGAGCCGGTACTCGATGTTGCGGAAGCCATGTTTCTTCGCCAGCTGCGACGCGAACTCGACCATCTTCGGCGAATTATCGACCGCGATAACTTTACGCGCGTTTTTCGCGAGCAATTGCGCCAGAGTGCCTTCGCCTGCCCCCAGATCCGCCACGGTTAGCGGCGGCAACAATGTGATCAAGACGTGCGCCAGGGCCTCCCAGGAGCGTCCCGGGACATAACTTCGGCCAAACTTACCCGCCAGTTCGTCGAAATATTCGCGCGCCTTGTCCTGGCGCTTGCGCAGAGTGAGCTTCAGCGCAGTGCGATCGCGCGCCGTTTCCGGAATCTCGCGGGCCAAAGTTTGGACCAGTTCCTGCACCTGGTCGCGTGCGCCGTTGCGCGAAAAACTTTTCAAACCGTAATACACATTCTTGCCAGCTCGCCGATCGACGACCGCTCCGGCTCGTTTTAGCTGTGCGAGGTGACTGGAAATGCGCGACTGACCCATCCCGAGAATTTCCTGTAACTCCGCCACGGAAAGCTCTTCCTGCTCGAGGACGAGAAGGACGCGCAGGCGGGTGGGATCGGCGATCAGACGCAGGAAATTAATCGTTGACGGCATCGGGCAAAAGAACGATACATCTACGTATCATGATTGGTCAATATGTTCCGAAGGTTGACGCGTTAAAGCGTTGAACCGTTCCAACGATTGGCCGAGGTTCTGACCGCTTTAACGCTTCATCGCTTTAACGAATTACGTTTACCACCATGTCTCGCCGTTACATTTTTTCCTCCGAGTCCGTTACTGAAGGCCATCCCGATAAGGTCTGCGACACGATTAGCGATTACATTCTCGACGCCTGTCTCGAACAGGACCCACTGAGTCGAGTAGCCTGCGAAACGCTGGCCAAAGGCAATCTGGTAGTGTTGGCGGGCGAGATCACCAGCAACGCCCGGTTCGATTTCACTGAACAGGTCCGCCATGCCGTGCGCAGCATCGGGTACGTAAACGGCGATTGTATTTTCCACGCCGATACCTGCCGCGTGATCTGCGAGATGACGGAGCAATCGCGTGATATCAAGCAGGGGGTCGATGAAACTGCGGCTGAAGGCAAAGGCACGGCCGAACAAGGCGCGGGCGATCAGGGATTGATGTTTGGATTTGCCTGCAACGAAACGCCCGAGCTGATGCCGGCCCCTATTTCCTTCGCGCACAAGCTCGGGCGTGAGCTGACACGATTGCGTAAGAAAGGCGAGATCCCCTGGCTTCGGCCCGACGCCAAGACACAGGTCTCGATTGAATACCACGGCCACAAGCCGGTACGTGCTTCGGCCATAGTCGTTTCCACCCAGCACGCCGCGGACGTTAAGCAAAAAGAAATTCGAGAAACCCTAATCGAGCTCCTGATCAAAAAAGTAATTCCGGGGGAGTGGCTTGATAAAAAGACGACGTACCTAATTAATCCGACCGGCCGTTTTGTCGTAGGCGGCCCGGAAGGCGATGCGGGAATAACCGGTCGCAAGATCATTGTTGATAGCTATGGTGGGATGGGTCGGCATGGCGGCGGCGCGTTTTCGGGAAAGGATCCAAGTAAGGTAGATCGCAGCGCGGCTTACATGGGCCGATGGGTCGCGAAAAATGTTGTCGCCTCAGGGTTAGCTGACCGCTGCGAAGTGCAATTCGCCTACGCTATTGGTCATCCAGAACCCGTTAGTGTCAGCATCGACACATTTTGCACTGGCAAAGTGGATGACGAAAAGCTGGAACGCGCGGTTTGTGAAGTCTTCAATTTCAAACCGGCTGAGATTATTAAACAGCTCAACTTACTGCGCCCAATCTATCGGAAAACTACTAACTATGGACACTTCGGTCGAGTTGATGATCTCGATGCCATTACTTGGGAACGGACGGATAGGGCGGAGGCACTGCAGAAAACAATTCGTTAGGTTTCAGTCAGGGTTCAGGTTTCAGAAAATAACTATGGGGTTTCAATCGTTCCAAGATCTTGAAGTATGGCAACGCGGATGCCGACTCGCTGTCGATGTATTTCAGACGTTCGCAAGTTGCCGTAACTTTACGATGCAAGATCAAGTACAGCGATCTGCTCTATCGATTCCTTGTAACGTGGCCGAAGGCTACGAGCGAAATAGCAACAAGGAATTCGTTCGCTTCCTGAACATCTCAAAAGGCTCTGTCTTTCATGTGCAGTATCGAAACGACCTCCCAAGAAATCGAAACGCGTTCGTTCTGAACCCTGAATCCTGAACCCTTGAAGAATTTAAGTTTTATGCAGACAGAAACACAAACCGAACGAACACAAGATTACAAAGTTGCAGATATAAGCCTGGCGGATTTTGGAAGGAAAGAGATCGGCATCGCGGAAAAGGAAATGCCTGGTCTGATGGCGATCCGGGAAAAATACGCGCCGGGTAAACCGCTCGCGGACGTCCGGGTCACCGGGTCATTGCATATGACTGTGCAAACCGCGGTTTTGATTGAAACGCTGGGCGATCTTGGCGCAAGCGTGCGCTGGGCGAGCTGTAATATTTTTTCGACGCAAGATCATGCCGCGGCTGCGATTGCAAAGTCCGGCGTCTCGGTTTTCGCCTGGAAGGGGGAATCGCTTGAAGATTATTGGTGGTGCACCTATCGCGCTCTCTCGCATCCCGACGGCAAAGGCCCCCAACTTGTGGTCGATGATGGCGGCGACGCGACCCTGCTCATTCACAAAGGGTACGAACTGGAGGAAGGCAGTGATTG